>JBKHJK010000033.1:0-10283 GCA_046538215.1 Armatimonadota bacterium | reverse complement strand
GTTCTTGACGAGTGCCTGGTCTTGTGGCTCATCAAAGGGCACGAGATCCTTAATCCACACGATCTCCGTTGGATGCTCCCGCAGCCATTGGTCTGCCTGTTCGGCCTGTCGAATGTGCTCTTCGAGGGCCTCACGGACGACGGCGCCGCCCCAGATACCTGTTGCTTGCTCGCTGGCCTCCGCTTCATCCAGCTCGTACACCATATTCAGCTCCAGCCTGCTGCGTGCAGGCACGACCGCCGGATGAGTGCCGCCGTGGAATATGCCCAGGTTGAGACGCGCCTCGGGTCGCTGTTTTTCCCTTGTATTTTTGAATTCGTACAGCGCCTGTTGGATCACCACGCCTTTTTCGATGGCGTTTACACCGGTGCCCCGAGCGGCGTGACCGGCCTCTCCCTGCACATTCAGCGCCGCCGTCAGACACCCGCTGCAGCCGATGGTGACCGTTCGGTCGTCACCGTCCATGAACAGCGCCGCGTCCCCGGTATATCCACGATCAATGCAGGCGAGAGTACCTGCCCCCGACCCGTTGCATTCCTCGTCAACCACGCTTTCAAAAATCAGGGTCCCGCCAAGATCATCAGCGACCTCCAGCAGGCTCCTGATGGCCATGACACCACACGCCATGCCACTCTTGCAGTCACTGGTGCCGCGGCCGTACATCTTTCCGTCCGTGATTTCTGCCCGGAAGGGATCGCCCTCAAAGGTATCAACCCCGACGGTGTCCATGTGAGCGTTGACAATGACGGTTGGACCGTCTCCAAATTCCCAGGTGGCGACGAGATTCGGGCGGTCGGAAAAATCGCGGTTCGCCGGGCCGATGACGTTCGTGCGGTCGTAAATATCATCGGGACAGTCGAACATATCAATCCGCCCGCCCATCTCTTCGAGAACGGGGGCGAGATACTCCTGGCCCGCCTTTTCTCCCGAAGGATCTACATCACCGGAATATGGGTTTGTGGTGTCGATCTGAACCAGGTCTGCCAGCAACGAAATGATCGCATCCTCGCGCGCCTCAATTGTTTCGAGAAGTTTCTGTTCCATGATCCTTGCTTCCTCTCTGCAGCGGTTTCAGTCAGCAGTCGGCAGGTCAGTCATCCCACTGTGTGGCCGGGACGCCGCCCGCACCCCAGTTTTCTTTCGCATATTCCTGAATGACCACAGTCACGTGCTGCGCATCCACATCAAGCCCCTCGGCGACGGCTTCAGTCACCCTCTGTATCGTTTGAGCCTTTTCATCAGCGGTGTGACCGGACCAGCATTTGACCTGTACCAGTGGCATTTGACACCCTCCTTTACCCTGTTTGCAGCATAGCATACTTTCTGCTCGCGCCGGCATCAGACCTGCATGAAGGAAAAGTCAGCGCAGTGGCGAAATCTGTTGAGGCCGTGGTGGGCGCATTGAACACCTCAATCCCCAGCGAGCAGACGGGATTGCATCCCGATGGAGCGTGATTGGTAGCTGATGCACGAGTATGACATCATCAGCGTCGGTAGTGCCACCGAAGATGTTTTCGTGGGAAGCAGGGATGTCCACGTCATCTCGGTGCGCGATATTGATGCACAGACATCGTATCTGGCGTATGAGTATGGAGCCAAGATCCCTATTGATGACGTCTTCATCGGCACCGGGGGGGGAGCGACGAATACGGCAGCGGCTTTCGCACGCCTCGGGCTGGACAACTCCATTATCTGCAAGGTTGGAGATGACGACGCGGGCAGACGGGTGGTCGGCGCGCTGGAACGCGAGGGGATTACGACCGACCGGGTTGTGTGGTCGCAGGAGTATACGACCGGCTATTCGGTGATTTTGACCTGCTTTACAGGTGACCGAACGGTCCTGGTGCACCGTGGGGCGAGCACCCAGATATATGAGGAAGATATAGACTGGGAGATGCTTGCCCACACACAGTGGATATATCTGTCCTCGCTGGCTGGGGAGAGTGCGGTCCTTTTTAACCGGATCGCGCAGTTCGCTGCCGACAACGACATCAAGCTTGCCCTCAATCCCGGCAGCTCTCAGTTTGAGGCGGGGCTTGAGGCGCTTCAACCGGCCCTTGCAGCCGCTCATATCATCTTTGTGAACAAGTCGGAAGCGTATAAGCTGACAGGGGTGGAGCCGGAACGGGGAACAGCGGACGAAATGGAGGCCCTGCGGCGGTTGCACAAAGCCGGCTGCGACATCGTCGTCATGACCGCCGGCAGCAAGGGAGCGGAAGCATACGACGGGTCCGCGCATTACACGGTGCCGATCATCGAGGTTGACGTCGCCTCCACCCTCGGGGCCGGCGACGCCTTCGCCTCCGGGTGTGTCGCCGGATTATTCCACGGTATGGGCCTGCGGGATGCGCTGCGTGCGGGAACGGTGCTGGCCGCCAGCGTGGTGCGCGTGCTCGGGGCCAAGCGGGGGCTGTTGGAATGGGACGAACTCCAGTCGCACCTGAAGTCCTATTCGGAGGGCCGTGCGGGGGATTTCTGGGAGTAGCCTGCCGCCACAGGTTCATTTGCCCCTGCAGGAACCAGCCTGCACCGACAGCGCCGGGGCGCTTTATTCGTCAACCACAGGCGAGATGATCAGCTTCCGGTCCTCACCCTCGCCCTCACTGTATGTTTCCACATCCGCGTCATCCCGGAGTTCAAGATGGACGATGCGGCGCTCGTAGGCCTTCAGGTCGGGAATGACGGCCTCTTCACCGCGCTCTTTGGCCTCCTTGGCATATTCAACAGCCATATTGCGCAGCATCTCTTCGTGGCGTTCGCGGTAGTTGGCGGCATCAACGATGACCCTGGCGCCGTCGTCAAACGGCTTATTGGCACCGATGGCGACGACGAGCTGCAAAGCGTCAATCGTTTCGCCGTGATGGCCGATCAGAAGGCCGAGACTTTCACCCTTGATGTCGATCCTGACCTCGTCTGAATCGAAACCCTCGATCTGGACATCTGCATCCTCCACACCCATCAAATTGACAATGTCGCGGGTGATCTGCTGTGCGCGGTCGGCGACCTGCTCGACCACCTGCATGTGCTCGCTGCTTTCCTCAGAAGCGTCCTGCACCGTCTCGGCTTCCGGGTCTGTGTCGCGCTTCTCTTTTTCGTGTGGGTCGTCAATGTCGTTGTTGATATCAGTATCCTCCATGGTTGCTGATTCAGGGGGATGTGCTGCAGCGCTGTCCTTGAGCGTGGCGACGACACGGTACTGCCCGCCACCAAACCAGGCTGACACGCCCCCGGGCTCTTCCACGACTTCGATCATTGCATCTTCGGGCTTTGCCTGCAGCTTTTCGAGGGCGGCCTGCTGCGCCTCTTCGAGAGTTTTGCCGATTCCTTCAGCATTTTTCATGCAAAAGGCCCTGCCTTTATAGATTTTTGTGCGGCCCGGTGCAACGGCTCCGGGCGCAGAGACAGTCCGCTCTATCAGTTCTTCTTATCGGACTCCTTGCCAATGCGCTTGCCTTTTTCGGCGGCTTTGGCCTCGGCATAAGTCTGGCTTTCACCGGCGTCTTCTTCTTCATCAGCCGGATTCTGCCCCATGTTCATCACGTTGACCATGGTGTCAACAAATGTGCTGGTAGCGCCTTTCTTCGGCTTTTCGGGCGGCTCCTCCTCGGAGGCCGCCTCGATATTGGAGGCATTATACCACGCCTGTGCGCCGAAGTAGATCAGGTTGCTGCCCAGCCAGTAGAGTATAAAGGCGGCCGGGAAGCTCTGGAAGATGAAGAAGAAGACGATCGGCATCATGTACGTCATCATCTTCTGCTGCTGGGCCTGCTCGGGATTCATCGAGGCCGCCGGATTCAGCTTCTGGGTCATCTTCTGGAAGAAGATCATGCTGATGGTGTAGGCGACCAGCAGAATCATGTCGGGGCCGGCAAGATTGTCAACCCACAGGAAGCTGGCGTGGTCAAAATGCCAGATGTAGGCCTGAATGCCCCGGTACAGCATGAGCAGGATGGGCAACTGCAAAAGCATCGGCAGACAGCCCCCGAGGGGGTTGACGCCATGCTCCTGACACAGCTTCCAGAACTCCTCCTGGAACTTCTGCTTGTCATCAACGTGCTTGTCCTGGAGCGCCTTGATCTGCGGCTGCAGGCGCTGCATTTCCTTGGCCGATTCCAACTGCTTACGTGTCAGCGGCCAGATCATCAACCTGACCACAACCGCCATCAGTATGACGCCAATAGCGGGGTTGCCAAAACCGATTTTGATGAACACATCCACGACTTTATACCAGAAGCTGTCCTGGTTCAGTTCATCCATGGTCGGACCGACAACCTGACGCAGCGGCTGGCGCTCCCAGCTCTGAGTATCTTCATCAGGAACCCAGGCGATCCACCCGCACTCACCGTTTGTAGAAAGTGCAGCGTAGCTGTTCCAGGCCCGGTCAAAATACTTGGTGGCAAGTTTCGCGTCTTTCACGTGCGAATAGGCGATCTGGGCGGCCCGGACGAGGGAATGTCCCGCAAGGATCGAGTTCGATGACTTCGCCTGCTCGGCGGCATCGGCATACGCGGTCGCGGCGTCCTCGAATTCGCCCTGTATCTCCAGAGTGCGAGCCATGCGGATTGTGCTCAACCACAGCGACGGTTGAACGGCCGTGACGTGCATACCGGGCTGTGGCGTTTCACCAACGGCTTCCACGAGGCCTGTAACGGTTGCCGGAACGCCCTTCAGGGGGATGTCGCCGAAGCCTTCAATATTGACGCCGCCGCCGAAGTCAACGTCGAGCCGGTGTCCGAATGAAATCATGTAGCCCTTTTCGTCAGAAACACGCGTGAACAGACCAGTGACGTGAACCTGCTGGTTTTGAAAGGAGGCCAGGTCTCCGGTGATCTGGTACAGCGGGACACTCGAGGGTTCATCGGATTCTTTGAAGGAGTTCGCGACACTGTCAAGAAAGCCACCGCCTGTGGGCTGATGCTCTTCGCCCCATGCAGCAAGCTGTTGAAGCTCATCAATCTGGTCGTCCAGCCCACGGTCGGTGTCGATAATGAGCTCGCTGGGCAGCCCCTTCTGGAAAACAATCCCCTCAGCAGCGAGGGCTATCCCCCCACACACGGCGAGAACGAGGACTGTGCTCAAAATAACGGTTGCAGCGTGTACCGGCGTTCTATACATTGTGTATGTGTGAATCACGATCGCTCCGTGTTATCAGTTTCGTTTTCGGTATGAGAAGCATGCGGTTGTTCGACCTGCGGATCCCCCGGGACAGGGTCGTATCCGCCCGGATTGAACGGGTTGCAGCGAAAAACGCGCCTGATACCCAGTACAATCCCGCGCCAGAAGCCATGCAACTGCAGCGCCCGGATAGTGTACTGGCTGCATGTGGGGGTGAACCGACATATCCGTGGTGTGTATCGCGACAGTCGCTGATATGTGCGGATGCAGAAGATCAGTGCTCTTGCAAACATGACCGGACATCTATGTCGTCCCCGATAATACCCGCTTTGCACAACAGCTCTGCCAGCTCCTCGCCCAGATCCCAGTAGTCGCGCGCTGTAGCCCCCGGCCGGGCGATCACAACGAAATCTGCATCGTCCCGTCCATATATCAAAAGCCGCCGTGCAGCTTCCCTCAGACGTCTTTTGACCCGGTTACGCACAACGGCCTTCCCCACATCTTTGCCCACTACGAAAGCACATCTCGTGGTATCTGGCTCGGATGGTTCGGCTTTAACCAGAGTCAAAAAACTTCCGCGGAAACGCCGTCCGTCGGAAAATATCCGCTTAAAATCGCGTTTGCGGCGGATTTTCGCGGTCCTGGGCCTCTCGCGACTCATCATCACTGACCGGGGCAACTCATTATCCAGGAAGTATAGCACACCGCCAGCAGTGGAGCAAACGGCTTTGTTGTCCAGCAGGGGCCTGACCGGTCACAGCAACCAGAAACAGCGAATACACGATCAGAATCATCACCATGTCCAGGAGCCATACCCCTGCCGCTTTCAGAAACGAGGTCCCGAAACACCACTTCAGCACCATCACCTGGGCCAGGATCATGGCACCAAGAAGAATGAGAAAATGAGTCTGTGAACCCTCCGGGAGATATTGGAGCATTGAGAAAAAACCAAGCACGGTAAACGAAAAGGCCAGCGAACCCAAAAAGGCCTGCGTGATCTTCGCGTTTTCCACATGCACAATCAGCGCCGCCCACCACAGCAACATCACAGACAGCACAAAGCCCACGAGGCTAACTGCCACAATTCCCCACATTGACAGGTCAGCGGTCATCGGCTGGGCTGCTTCCACGGGTGTGCCTCCATGTTTGTCCGGCCAGAGTGTTGCTCAATAGACAAGAAACATTGCTGAATGAGGGCATGCGGTCGGATACCGTCATATATTAAAGCATTCACAGCCCTTGCTGGCAAGCCGGACCCATGCAGCCGGGCGGTGAGATCAGGGTGCGCCCGGGGCGGTATCCGTAACATGAAAGCCAATTCTGCACGGTTCTTGTTATTTGACTGTGCTCATGTTATACTGATTGCACAATTCAATGCGCAAAAGGCTTTGAAAGGGAAGAGTAGATTCTCGGGCTGTCCAACAATGTTATCCTCACAGCGAGCCCGGTTGGTGGAAGCGGGCGGACAGTACAGGATCGAAAATCACCCTTGAGCTGCGGACCGAAAGGACCGCCTGCAACGGACAGGTTCGAGTAAGCTCCGCCGGGATTTCCATCGTTAAAAGGAAAGCGGTATCGGCTTCATATCAATGAGGCCCGTGCCGTCAAAGCGGTTCCCCCGTGTGGGAACAAACAGAGTGGTACCGCGGATAGAATCCGTCTCTGAAAAGGGGCGGATTTTTTGTGTTTGCGGCGCCTGCCTGACGGGCCTTTGCGCAACCATAGGAGGCTGTCAAATGCAAAGACTCGACATCTACGACACAACACTTCGTGACGGCTGCCAGGCTGAGGGGGTTGCCTTCAGCGTCAATGACAAGCTGCGTGTGGCAAAGCGCCTCGACGACATTGGTGTTGCGTATATCGAGGGTGGCTGGCCCAACGAGACGAATCCCAGCGACCGTGAATTCTTCCAGCGTGCGGCGGATATGCGGTGGGAGAACGCGAAGATTGCGGCGTTCGGCAGCACCAGGATGGCCAAAAATGCCCCTGAAGATGACGCCATTCTCCAGGAGCTGCTTGAGGCCAAAAGCCCTGTGGTGACGATTTTCGGTAAGGCCTGGGACCTGCATGCCACCGAAGTCCTGCGAGTGAGCCTGGACGAGAATATCGAGATCATCCGTAGCTCCGTCGAATATCTCAAAGCTCACGTGGATGAGGTGATCTTCGACGCCGAGCACTTCTTCGACGGGTACCGGGCGGATGCAGAATTTGCCATAGACTGCCTCCGAGCGGCGGTCGAGGCGGGCGCTGATGCCCTGGTGCTGTGCGATACCAACGGCGGGTCGCTTCCCGATTGGATCGCAGCGATCACAGAGAGTGTGGGGGATACTTTCGACGACACCACCCTCGGCATCCACTGCCACAACGACAGCGGTCTTGCCGTGGCCAATAGTATGGCAGCGGTCGAGGCCGGGTGTACACAGGTGCAGGGCACGATCAACGGATACGGCGAGCGCTGTGGAAATGCGAATCTCTGCACGATGATACCCAACTTCGAGCTGAAAATGCAGCGGCCGTGCCTGCCGGAAGGGAAGCTGGCCGACCTGAAAGATCTGGCGGCATTCACCGATGAGATCGCCAACCTGCCGCACAACCAGCGCCAGCCGTATGTAGGTCGCTCGGCCTTTGCTCATAAGGGCGGGATGCATGTCAACGCCGTCCTGAAAAATGCAGAAACGTTCGAGCATATTTCGCCGGAACTGGTCGGCAATACCCGCCGCATACTGGTCTCGGACTATTCCGGAACCTCCACAGTTGCGCACAAGTTGCAGCAAATCTGGAGCGACATTGATCGCAGCGACCCGCTGGTTTCGCAGGTGCTTCAGCAGGTGAAGGAGCTCGAAAAGCGCGGGTATGAGTTTGAGGCGGCCGACGCCACCTTCGAACTTCTCGCCCGCCGCCTCAGAGACGGTCTGGAGCCGCCGTTCGACCTTCACGGCTATCGCGTCACCGTGGGCAAGCAGGACGAAAACAGCGAGCCGTATTCAGAGGCCACGATCAAGGTCTCGGTTGATGATAACGGCGACGATCTCCCCCGGGAGGTCCATACGGCCGCCGAAGGAACCGGGCCGGTGGATGCTCTGGATAATGCGTTGCGCAAGGCTCTCGGCGAGCTCTTCCCGAAACTCAATGAGTTGAGCCTCACCGACTACAAGGTTCGTGTGCTGCGTGGGGATGAGGGGACCTCCGCCGCCGTGCGAGTCCTCGTCCAGACCACAAACGGCGAGGAAAGCTGGGGCACAGTCAGTGTGCATGAGAATATCATTGAAGCAAGCTGGCAGGCTGTTATAGACTCTATCATATACGGTTTGATCAAAAACGGTGATGTCTGAAACCACGGAGCCAACCGATGAACGGCCAGAGGGACTGCCCGGAGTGCGGATACGCCGTATCGGAGCTGGATCGCACCTGCGCACGATGCGGTTGCGACCTCACCGGTCATGAGGCTCCCGGCGACTCCTCTGTGGCTCCTGGCGATGAAGGGGCGCCGGGCCAGCCCGGTGGCAGGAGTGGTCCGAAAGCTCCGAAAGGGGTTCCGGCCGGCGGTCCAGCAGCCTCCAGGCGTTCTCAAAAATCCAGGTCGCCGCTTGCATGGGTCGCGGCGATCGCCCTGTTGATCCTGCTCGTGCAGGCGGCGGTTTTGCACGGTGTATGGGATGCCGATACCGGAACCTCCGCAAGCCTGGTGGACGGTCTTGATGCCGAAACAATCACCGATGGCCTGCCCGACGGAAGCAACATCACCGGCAGTGCAGACGGCTCATCAATGCCCCTCCCGGACGCCTCCGGAATAGGCGAGCTGTTCAAAGCAAGCCCCAGCCCGCAGGCCACGCCGACCATAGACATGTGGAACCAGACCTCCGATACCGTCATTAACGTGGAATTCGTCGGGCCGGAGCGGTTCGAAGGGCGCATTCGACCAAAATCGAAGCTGCGGTTTCAACTGCCACGCGGATCGTATTCGGTACGCCTCTGGGCGGCGGGAGTCGTCCCCCGCACGGGCCGGGCAGTGTTCAGGCAGCACACTCATTACACCAGCCGGTGGTATGTCGTCGCCAGCCCCGGCGGCTACGAAGCACCCCTCAGAATGGGAGATATCGGTCCATAGCAGACATGAATACATTGAACCATGAAGATGCGCTGGAGACGGCCAGGAAGATTGTAGCAGAGGCCGGGAGGTACGCTCTTTCTGAGTTCGGCAATGTCGGAGTATCCTACAAGTCCGATGGCAGCATGGTGACACAGACCGACCGGGCCATTGAAGACCTCATACGGGAGCGCCTCGCCGAAAGCTACCCCGACCACTCTGTGCTGGGTGAGGAGGAGGGCTTCGAAGGGCTCAGGGACGCGCCGAATGTCTGGATTGTAGATCCGATTGACGGGACGAATAACTTTTTTTATGGCCTGCCGCTGTGGGGCGTGTCACTGGGACTTGTCAGAGATAATCGCCCCGTCGTGGGAGCCCTGTATATGCCATGCTTCGATCAGATGTTCACCGCCGCGGATGGCCTGGGGGTCTTTTGCAATGCCCACCCGATACGTGTCCGTGACGGCCACGACATCGGACCCAATGAGCTTCTGACCATCTCCTCACCCTCGCTGGGACGCTGGAGCCTCGATATTTCGATGAAGCCCAGGATCTTCGGCTGTGCGAGCTTCGCCATGGTGTCGGTCGCGGCGGGGATCTCCAGGGCCCTCATTCACAGCAGCTACTACATCTGGGACGCGGCCGCGGCCCTGTGCATGATGCAGCAGGCGGGCGCAGTGGTCACCGACCCTGAAGGGAACTCCCTGCAGGATATCAGCAGATGGGACCTGAAAAAGCACGGCCCCCGGATGATCGCCGCCGGCCCGCAAACACACGAGATCATTGTGGAGAAAATTACCTTCCACGAATAGGAGACATTCATGGCTCCGAAAATCGTCGTGATGGGCAACATCAACCAGGATTTCGTCATGTCCGCCGAGCGAATGCCCCGTCCGGGTGAGACAGTACTTGGCAGTGACCTGCGGCTGGTCGCCGGAGGGAAGGCCGCCAACCAGGCGGTGACTGCCGCGCGTCTGGGAGCGGAGGTGACCATCATCGGGCGCGTCGGCGATGATGTATTCGGCCCACAACTCCGGGAGAATCTCGTCTCTGAGGCAATCAACACCGATCATCTCCTGAC
>JBKHJK010000032.1:0-10319 GCA_046538215.1 Armatimonadota bacterium | reverse complement strand
GGCCGTATGTATGGGCCTCGGGAATGGACGCGATGCAGCAGCGGCGATTTCTGTCGCCGGTTGATCTCGCACCGGAAAGCGTAACAGAAGGGTATGTAGCCTTTCAACTGCCACAGGAGGCGCGGGACGTCGTTCCGAATCTGAATCTGCAGGGCCTCCCCCCCAGCGTACAGGTGCGGAGGGTCCCGATGAACCAGCTTCCATCACTCAGCGGACCGGAGCCGACCATGCCGGTGCAGTAGTTCGAGAGGCCGGCCTCATCTTCACACAACCGGCCTGCTCCTGCGACGACCGACCGCCTACTCCCCTGTCTCGCTCTTGCCGTTCATCCTCTGCAGTATCAATCCCAACTGGAACACCACGGCCAGCAAAAATGCGGTGCCTGCAAATTGCATGAAGGCTTCTGGAGTGGCAATAAATCCGAAGACACCGGGACTTCCGCCCATACCCAGAAAGTGGTCAATGATCCCAAGCAGAAGCGATAAGATCCCAAGTCCCAGTGCGATCTGCCATGCCGTTTTCATCGTATCAGGCCCTCCCCTGCAATTCTGCGTCGGCCATACTGTTTATCTTATACCTAATATACGCAATATTTGCAAGGCTTCATCCGCGCCTGGAATAGGTTATAATGACATGCGTATTATGAAACCGACGGAGCCTGCTCTCGCACGAGCCGTTATTTCGGAGGTATCGGCATGAAAGGAACGCTGACGGAGAACATACTGTCATCACACATCGTTGATGGCGATCTTAGGCCCGGAGGAGAGGTCGGTCTTCGCATAGACCAGACCCTCACACAGGACGCGACCGGGACGATGGTCTATCTGCAACTCGAGCAGATCGGCATTGACCGCGTCCAGACCGAACTTTCCGTCTCTTACGTGGATCACAATACGCTGCAGACCGGATTTGAGAACGCCGATGATCACCGGTATTTACAGAGCGTGGCAGCCAAATTCGGCATATATTTTTCCCGCCCCGGCAACGGCATCTGCCACCAGGTGCACCTGGAGCGTTTCGGCGTCCCCGGCAAGACGCTGCTGGGATCTGACAGTCACACACCGACCGGCGGCGGCCTGGGCATGATCGCCATCGGGGCCGGAGGGCTGGATGTGGCGGTCGCCATGGCCGGAGCGCCGTACTACATCGCCGTCCCGGAGGTCATCGGCATCCGGCTGACGGGCGAGCTGCAGCCATGGGTGACCGCCAAGGATGTCATCCTGCACATCCTGCGGGAGCTTTCGGTGAAGGGCGGTGTGGGGCGTGTCGTGGAGTATTTCGGCCCCGGTGTTGCCAGCCTGAGTGTTCCCGAACGGGCCACCATCACCAACATGGGGGCCGAACTGGGAGCCACCACCAGCATCTTCCCCAGCGACGACCGGACGAAAGAATTCATGGCCGCCGAAGGCCGTGATGATGACTGGCGGCCACTGCAGGCCGACGAGGAGGCCAGGTATGACCACGTGCTGGAGATTGACCTGTCAACAATCGAGCCTCTCATCGCCTGCCCTCACAGCCCCGACAACGTCGTCGCAGTCAGCGACCTGGAAGGAGAACCCGTTGACCAGGTGTGCATCGGGAGCTGCACCAACTCCAGCTACAAGGACCTGATGACCGTGGCGAAGATGCTGGAGGGTGAAACTGTCAATCATGCCACCAGTCTTGCGATTTCGCCCGGGTCGCGCCAGGTCATGACCATGATGTCGGAAAGCAGCGGACTGCGGCGGCTAATCGCGGCGGGCGCTCGCGTGCTTGAACCCGCGTGCGGACCGTGCATCGGAATGGGCCAGTCGCCGCCGTCCGGTGGCATCACGCTTCGCTCCTTTAACCGCAATTTCGAGGGCCGCAGCGGGACCGCCGATGCCGGTATCTACCTTGCGTCCCCCCAGACCTGTGCCGCGGCGGCATTGACGGGCGTATTCACCGATCCGCGCACTCTCGGACAGCCGCCGTCGGTGGATGTGCCCGATCACTTTGATGTCAATGACAGCATGATCATTCCGCCGCCGGAGGACACAGAAGAGATCGAGGTGTACCGGGGTCCAAATATCAAGCCCGCCCCGGTCCGCGAGCCGGTGCAGGATGAGCTGGAGTTCGAGGTGCTTCTGAAGGTCCCGGACAATATCACGACCGATCACATTTCACCGGCGGGGGCACAGTATCTCCCCCTGCGCTCCAATGTTCCGGCTCTTGCGCAGCATGTCTTCGAGGGGGTTGACCCGACCTTCGCCGGGCGCGCGCTGCAGGCGGGGCCCGGAGCCATCGCCGGTGGGGAAAACTACGGCCAGGGATCCAGCCGCGAACACGCAGCCATGGCACCGCTGCATCTGGGTATCCGTGCGGTGCTGGCCGTCTCCTTCGCCCGAATTCATGAGGCCAATCTGGTCAACTTCGGAATACTCCCACTGGTCCTCAATGAGGCGGATTACGAAGCAATCAATCAGGGGGATACTCTGAAGATCAGCGGCATCCGCGAGGGCATCGCGAATCGAGCGATGACCGTGCAGAACCTCACACAACACACCTCATACGAGGCACGCCTTGAAATCACGGATCGCCAGGTGAGCATCCTGCAGTCCGGAGGGCTGTTGAATTACGTGAAGAAGCAGACGTAGTTCACGGAGGTGTGTGCCTATCCGTCGCCCGTGTGTTTCATGAGATGATCGTGAACCGCCCGGGCGACTTTTCGATTCATCCCCTGCACGGCTGCCAGCTCTTCCACCGAGGCACGCTTCATCGCCTCGATGGACGGAAAGGCTTTCAACAGCTCCTTTCGTCGTTTGGGGCCGATACCGTCAATCTCGTCCAGGGTGGATCGGCTGACGGTTTTCTTCCGCAGGTTGCGGTGGTACGTGATTGCGAAGCGGTGGGCCTCATCGCGGATGCGCTGCAGTAGAAGCTGTGCCCTTGGATAATCGGTCATTTGCACCGGGTCACTGCGGTCCGGGACGAAGACCTGTTCCAGGCGCTTGGCGAGGCTGGCGGCGTTGAAGTCAAGCTCTGCCGCGTCGTCCTTCAGCACCGCAGTCACTGAACTGAGCTGGCCCTTTCCGCCGTCAACGACAATCAGGTCGGGCAGGGGAAGAAACGTCTCATCTCCCTCTTTCGCGCGCTGGATACGCCGCCGGATGACTTCGGCGAGGGCGGCGTAATCATCCTGGCCCTCCACCGACCAGATGCGGAAGCGCCGGTACATATCTGTGTCCGGCTCCCCGCCGGTGAAAACCACCATCGAGCCGACCGCAAAATCGCCCTGGATGTTGCTGATGTCGTAGCATTCGATTCGTTCTGGAGAGGTCTGCAGCTTTAGTGCCTCCGCCAGCTCCACAAGTGCCTTGCTCTCCGCCAGAGATTCTTTATTTTCTCCTGTGAGCTGTTTCATCGCCGCCCGGGCGTTGTGTCGAGCGAGCTCCATGAGTCGGCGGCGCTCCCCGCGCTGCGGGACAGAGATCTCCACAGGCCCGCCGCGGAGCTCCTGGAGGAGGTTCTGCCAGTGCTGGCGATCCTCCACCGGGGCCGCCACGAGGACCTGCCGCGCCGGTGCGTTGCCACCACCATAATGTATCGTCATTGCCGCCTCGATGATCTGGCCGAGCGACCGTCCGCCGGTGTGTGCGAGTGTGTAGGTCTCCCGGGTGGTCAATCTGCCGTGCCGAACTCCGAGCACGCTGACCACGGCGTGGTCGTTCTCGTCTGTGACACCGCCGAAGATATCGCGCTGCCGGTTGTCGCTGGCGGCGATGACCTGGTTCTCCCCAAGCCGCTCAATGGTCTGCACCTTATCACGCAGGACGGCCGCCCGCTCGAAGTTGTGGTTCTCAGCCGCCTCGTTCATCTCCGTACGAAGTCTTTCTGCCAGCCTGTCAACCCGCCCCTCAAGCAAATCAATAACCCTCTCAACAACCTCGCCATACTCCTCCTCGGTCACTTCTCCGGTGCAGGGTCCGAGGCACTGGCCCATGTGGTAGTACAGGCAGGGCTTGCCATTGGGCGTTCCGTCCAGCTTTTTCCTGCAGCTTCGAATGCCAAAGACCTGGTGTGCCAGGCGCCGGGTGCGCCACATAGTGCTCGCGTTGGGATATGGTCCGAAAATCTCGCCCGAGCTGTAACCATAGACGGTGTGTCGTTTGGGGTCATGAAATCCCCGGCGGTCGGAGCCTCCTGCACCCGGACGATTCACTCGCGCGTTTTTTGGCAAATCCCGGATGACGATCAGACGTGGAAAGATCTCGTCGGTCAGGCGCAGATAGGGATAGCTCTTATCGTCGCGCAGTTGTATGTTAAAATGCGGCTTATGCTCTTTGATCAGCGTGGCTTCAAGGATCAGGGCTTCGGTCTCGCTGCGGGTGACGATATAGTCAAAATTGCTCAGCCGCCGCTGCATCATCTGCGCCCACGGAGCCACCCGACTGGCGTCACCGCGCACATGCTGCTGCAGGCGGTTTCTCAGCGACCGGGCCTTCCCCACGTAGATGACTTCGTCATCTTCGTTCTTGATGAAGTAGGCGCCGGGTTTTCTCGGCACACTTTTCAGTTTTTCACGAAGCCGTTGTGTCGCCATGTATCTCAAAACGCTTCAAGCCCTGCATTGCTATTGGCTCAACATACCCTCCAGATCTTTTATTTCGTCGCGCAACTCGGCGGCCCGCTCGAAGTCGAGCTCCTCCGCGGCCTTGTTCATTTCCACTTCCAGTGCGGCTATAACATCGCGTAAATCGTCCAGCTCCATCGCCTCGGCGATCTCCTCGGCCACGCTTGGCTCCTGCGCCTGTCGCCTTCCGGGCGCCCGCACCGTCTCGCGGATCGCTTTCTTGATCGTCTGAGGCTCGATACCGTGCTCTTCGTTATAGGCGATCTGCTTTTCGCGGCGGCGTTCAGTCTCGTCAATGGCGGCCTGCATCGCCGGCGTTATTTCGTCAGCGTACATGATCACTTTGCCCTCGACATGACGTGCCGCTCTGCCCATCGTCTGAATCAGCGCCGTCTCCGAACGCAGGAAGCCCTCCCGATCCGCGTCGAGAATCGCTACAAGCGATACCTCCGGCAGATCGAGGCCCTCCCGGAGCAGGTTGATTCCCACCAGGACATCGAAGGCGCCGAGACGCAAATCTTTCAATAGCTCGCTGCGTTCGAGGGTTTCGACGTCCGAATGCAGATAGTGGACGCGGATCCCGAGCTCGGCCAGGTAGTCCGTCAGATCCTCGGCCATGCGCTTGGTGAGCGTGGTCACCAGCACACGCTGCTGGCGCTCCACCCGGCGGCGGATTTCGGCGACCAGATCGTCAATCTGTCCCTCAGTGTGCCGAACCTCCACCTCCGGGTCCAGCAGTCCGGTGGGACGGATGATGCTTTCAACGATGCAGTCCCCGGCACCCTCTCGCTCATATTCCGCGGGCGTGGCGGATGTGTAGATCACCTGTTTGACCCGCCTTTCCCACTCTTCGAAGGTCAGGGGGCGGTTGTCAAAGGCCGAGGGGAGCCGGAACCCGTGCTTGACGAGGCTCTCCTTGCGCGCGCGGTCACCGTTGTACATACCGCGGATCTGCGGGATGGTCTGGTGTGATTCATCCACAATGAGCAGAAAATCCTCGGGGAAGTAATCCATGAGCGTATATGGCGGCTCGCCCGGTTCTCGCCCGTCAAGATGGCGGGAGTAGTTCTCCACGCCCTGGCAGTATCCGACTTCCTTGAGCATCTCCAGGTCGTATTTCGTCCGCTGTTCGAGGCGCTGCGCCTCCAGCAGCATGTCGTTGTCTTCAAAATACTTCAGGCGTTCGGAAAGCTCGCTCCGTATGCTCTCCATGGCTCTTTCCAGGCGCTCGCCGGAGGTGACAAAGTGTGTGGCGGGGTACAGGACAGTGCTCTGCTGCTCTTCGACAATTTCCCCGGTCAGTTCATCGAGACGCAGAATTCGCTCTATCTGGTCGCCAAACATCTCGATGCGGGTGATGACGTCCTCGTCCGGCGGATGGATTTCAATCACGTCGCCCCGGACCCGAAAGGTGCCTCTTTCGAGCGTCATATCATTGCGCGAGAAGTGCATCTTCACGAGCTGGCGCATGATTACATCTCGCTCAATCTCCTGGCCGACTTGCACATCAAGCGTGATCTGGCGATACTGCTCCGGAGAACCCAGGCCGAAGATACATGAGACGGAGGCGACCACCACGGTGTCGCGACGCTGCATCACAGAATGCGTTGCTGAATGTCGCAGCCGCTCGATTTCTTCGTTGATCTGGGCATCCTTTTCGATGTAGGTATCGGTTGACGGCAGATACGCCTCCGGCTGGTAATAATCGTAATAGCTGATGAAATACTCCACGGCGTTTTTGGGGAAAAAGTCCCGAAACTCCATGCACAACTGCCCGGCCAGCGTCTTGTTGTGGGCCATTACCAGCGTCGGGCGCTGCACTGCCTCAATGACCTTGGCCATCACATAGGTCTTCCCCGACCCCGTAATGCCGAGAAGCACCTGGTCGCGCTCGCCCCTGGCAACGCCCTCACTCAACTCTTCTATCGCCTCGGGCTGATCGCCCTGAGGCTCAAATTCAGACACCACTTCGAATTCAGGCAATGTTGGCAACTCCTGGAAATATTCAATACATTATAAGAGGGAATTATAGCACAGTCTTGGGGTAGATTCAGACGTGTGAGGATGTTAGAAGTTCGTGAGGCCACCGAGCTCCAATGAGAATCTATCCGTCTCTTCGCTGAAGCTGAGGCCGATCTCGCGGGAGCCGAACATGCGGGCGACGGTGAACTCCCATTCGTTATAAAGACTGTTTTCGAAATCATAATACGACCCGGCAATTTGGCAGCGCCATTCGGGTCTGGGGTAATAGTTCAGTGAGGTAAACATGTATCGGTCCTGGAAGGTGAGGTTCTGCGTGGCATTCAGATACAAATACCAATCCTGCCGGTTGATGTTGTAGTTTAGCTGGAGTATCTGCTCGATGCCATCAATCCGGGAGTCACCGCTGTAGTGGTCTATGCTGTACTGCAGACCCAATTGTTCGCCATACCCGAGCCTGTGGGCGAAATCCAGCGTGAGGCCGACTGTGTTTGTCTGGCGGCCCGTGGTGTTCCACCGGAAATAATTATTCAGCACGGGCCGCACAATGGTGTCGCTGCCCAGTCGCCGGTGCCCGAAGTTCAACTCGCCGAACAGATCAGTACTCACGTCCATCCCGCTGCCGCCCGGGGCGTGGGCAACTCCGGTAGTCAACCCAAGACGATAGCGCTTCCGTCCCCCTGCCGACCGGGGGTTTGACAGCCAGTCCCCGCTGATCCCGTACGAGCGGTCGTATTCCCGGGGATTGTCGAAATAGGCGCGGAAGTTGGTGCGCCCGCTTCTGACATAGTCGTACACACTCAGATCCGCGTACACGCTGTGGTGATCGGGGGTGGTTACGTTTAGATAAGACGATGCGTCGCCCCAGATGATCCGCTCATCCTCCCACCGTATTCCCCAGTTGTCGCGGGGCAGGCCGCTGATTTCCACACTTCCTTCTGCGTCATCGGTGCGGGTTCTGTATTCGTGCTCCCACCCCAGAGCCCAGTCATTCTCCGCGGTGGCAGTCTGCACACCGGACCCGCGCTGAATCTTTACTGCCTGGCTCTGGGTCTCACCCACATGATAAAAGAAGGGGATATCTATACCCAGTTCGCCAGTCGAATCCACCTGCAGCATTTGCGTATTCGTTGTCCCCTGGTACCCGGGCAGACCGATGACCCACAGCGGTGGGAACTTCAATATACGGTCGCTTCCAACCCACATTTCACCGTGGCGTATCACGATTTTCTGGCCGACAAAGTAGCTGATACCTTCGGCCACCAGCCATGTGTCTGTCGGAACATGGTCATGCCTGAAGGCGTCTTTCGGGACCTCCCACTGCTCCATTGTCGCCAGGTCGTACACGTTGAAGTAGATGCGCTCGATGCCTTCGTGCGAGAACCGACGAAGTACTCCCCGGCGTCTGGAGATGTCCAGGTACAACTGCCGTGCCTGACGCTCTGTATCCCCGATTTGGACAACTGCTTCGCTCGCCTGGATGATGAGTGCTGAGGTATCCACCCGGATCGTATCGTCGGCCTTTACGGTGAGATCGCCCATACGCACCCTGGCGTTGCCGCTGGCCTCAATCGCTTTTGTGTCCACACTGTAGCCCACCCAGTCCCCGCTGACGTGGAGGACGCGAGAGACCGCGCGGCCCTCTTCACCTTCGGGGAAAAAGCGGATATAGGTACTTTCACGGCTCTGGCCGATCTGAGCGGTTAAGGTTGCGCTGCCCGCCGTTTCGCTACTGGCATAGACCACCGCGACACCGCCGGTGGTGCGCACAGAGACGCTCTGCTGCCACGAGGCCCGATCTGTGCTGACGGAGCCGAGACTTGTCCGGACGATGACATTTACCTGGTCGGTCGTTAACGACCCGCTGGCCGTGCGGACCTCAATGTGCACGCGTGCTGAACTCTGTCCGTCGGCGGGCAACTGGGACGGGGTTACCGTCATCTGCAAACGGTAGGTACCGATGCGTGACATCTGCCCCCACGCAACAGAGGCGCCACACACCACAAGAACAGTGACCACGTAGATTGTAAACGCCCGGGTTCTTTTACTCATTTGCCTTACGTAATGAATCGGTGTGAATACGATTCCGCCCCCGGGATCCAGCACACTCCCCGAGGGCGGCATGATGATTTGCTGTTAACGGTGCCTACGATTTCGTTATCTCGAGTACTCGAGGGCCCCCGTGCTCTTGAAGTCCGACGCCTCGTTGTTTGTGTAGATGACACGAACCTGATACTGATAAACATGCGTGCCCTCGAGCAGGTTGATGTCGGTGTAAGACGTGGCGTTGGGATCCACCTGGCCGTCGAGCAGGCTGAAGCCGGCTCCATCAACGTTACGCCACACCTGGTAGTGCAGGCGCTTGAGCGTTGTAGCGGTTGGGGCCTCCCAGTGTATCCGCAGATTCGTTTGCACTGGTTGGAGTGTAAGATTCTTCACAGCCAGGGGCTGTTCGGCGGGTCCCGGGGCCTGCTCGCCATCGTCGGATGTGCTGTTGACCCCGATGATGATGAGCCCCACTGCCAGCGCGTACAGGAACCACTTCCACGTATCGGACGCCTCTCGCTTCTCCGGCTGCTCACCCACCGCCTTCCCTGCGAGTGTCATTGCCGCTTTATATGCGGCTGACTCGATGGCCTCTTTGGTGAGGGGGGCATTGGTGCCCTTGTATGCTGCTCGTTCTGCACTGGTCCCCGCCACGCCAAACGCCTTATCTACGATAATTTCTTCGATGACATCGCCTGTTGCCTCATCGACGTTTTCGGCGACGTCATACGCCTGGCCGGCGGCAATGAGCTTCACCTGCCGCGGCTCCTCCTGGATTTCGTAGCTCTGGAGACTGGCGACCACGACCTTGTCAAAGCCGAGCGTATTTCCGAGAAAGATCGCCATACTGGGAGAGGCCGTACCCGCGGCTTCAACATCCACCTGCCGCAGGCGACCCTCGGCGACCGCCCGCCGCACCAGGGATGAATGTGCTGAGAATTGCGTACACGAGAGTGCTGTCGTCTCGTCTATGGCAAGCTGCAGTTCGTCCGTAAGACTGCCGGCAAGGCTCTTCAGCCCGCTTTCACTCTCATCGAGCACAGGAAAAAGCAGAACCGTCCTGGAGGCCTCGGCCTCGGCTGCAGTAAAAGGTATGAATGTCGCCAGCACACAGACGGTAACAACCCATGCCGTGATACGAGCGGTACGATGATGTCTGATAGCGTGCATTGCTTGAACTCCCCCCTGCGGGAAAGCAGGCGTGTGTCATCCACACGCGTGCATAAGCTTACCGGCTCATTGTGAATGTCGTAATAACGTTTGCGATCTGCCCGGTTTCTGTGCTCCGAGCCGTCACATGACAGATGTAGCGCCCGCCAGGAACCAAGGCTCCCCGGCTGTTACGTCCGTCCCACACAGCCGTGTTAAGGCCCTCACTCGAAGCGCTGCCCTTCTGTACCGTAGCGATCGGGACGCCTGCGATATTTCGTATCTGGACATCAACGGCCGCCGGGACGGTGAGTGCATACGTAACGGCCACCTGTCCGCCGCGAGTCTGCTGGGCACTCACGGTGTTGACCGACAGTGTGTGCGTTCCACGCTGCCGTCCGACGATCTTCAGAATCCGCCGCTCATCGTCACTCGCCGTGGTAAATGTGTACGAACTGGCCGTGCGCATGTAACAGCGGTCGTCGGTCGCTGTATCTATGAGTGTGGGCACCATGCCCCGGGGCATTTGCGACAGATCAGGCCACCGCACCGT
>JBKHJK010000031.1:0-10365 GCA_046538215.1 Armatimonadota bacterium | reverse complement strand
CTGGTCCGGCCGGGAGGCGTGGGCGGTCTGGCCGTGCACAGTCATGTCAATGTTATCGCTCTGTGCGGTCCAGTACCCGTGACGTATCCCCACATACCCGCTGGGGACTTCGTTGGTCAGGTGCAGCCCAGCGATGGCACCGACGTCGGGATCCTCCAGGCACCCGTCGCGGATCATCTTCCGCGCACCGGCATACCCCTCTTCGCCCGGCTGAAAAATCAGCTTCACATTACCCCGCAGAGAGCTTTGATTGCAGAGAATGGCCGCAGCGCCCAGAAGACACGTCGTGTGCCCGTCATGGCCGCAGGCGTGCATAACACCGGGCTTTCGCGATGCGTACGGCACGTCGTTCTCTTCAACCAGCTCCAGGGCATCCATATCGGCTCGAAGCGCCACAGTCGTATCGCCCTCGCCCTCGATAAGGCCTACAACGCCCGTTTCCCCCACACCCGTGTGCACCTCCGACAGGCCGAACTCTGTGAGATGCTCCGCGACGTAGGCGGCGGTCTCGTGCTCCTGCATGCTGGGTTCAGGATTGCGGTGAATGTGCCGACGCCACCGGACGAGATCATCTTTGATGTTCAGGGCGGCATCGTAAACAGGATGT
Organism: Armatimonadota bacterium; assembly: GCA_046538215.1. Classification (GTDB taxonomy): domain Bacteria; phylum Armatimonadota; class Zipacnadia; order Zipacnadales; family UBA11051; genus JBKHJK01. Next base: position 9,758 of record JBKHJK010000031.1, on the reverse strand, counting down.
GAAATTGAGTCCCACATGGTTGCTCGCTCCATTTTTGCGCCTATTTTGCAGCGGTTGCCGAGCGCCGCGTCGGACATGAATACAGGCTCTGTGGAGTTTGCCCCACGGCCTGTGCGATCTCCGAATGGTACGAAAAGTCTCCAAACTCACTGAGACGATGGCTGTCGGTGCCCGCCGCAAGTACGACTCCCGCCTCCACCGCCATTGTCGCCATTCGGACATCTGCGTCCATCAGCTCTTTATGGGAGTTGATCTCCAGCGCCACATCGTGCTCAGCGGCCATTTGTACAACCCATGCGATGAGATCGTCGCTCACCACATAGCCGCTGTCAGTCAGTATGCGGAAGGGATGGGCGAGGACATGAATTCCCCAACCCATCAGCCGGTGGACGAATTCCCGATAATCCGCAATGACCTCCGAGGCGGGCGCTTCATTCCGCACGCCGGGATACGTGTGAACCGCGCCGAGCAGCACATCGAACTTTTCGAGCTGGTTTTCATCCAGTACCGGGGTCCCATCCAAGAACATGTCCAGCTCGATGCCCACAAGCATCCCACCGGTTTGGGCGGCACGGATATCGGTAATATATTGTGCGATCCGCCGCCGACCGCTCTCGCGGCATTCCTCGAATATCTCCCGCGCATCATCACTCCAAAATCCCCACGGATTGTCATCAGGGTAGAACATCTGGGCGCTGTGGTCCGTAATGGCGAATACTGCATCGGGGTTTTGTCGCGCAAACTGCACATACCAGTCAAGCGTAACATCTTCAGCGCACGCCGAGCGCTCTGTGTGGCAGTGAATATCACAGGGTACGGTGTCCATTCAATCCCTCATCGCAAAGTGTGTATCTTTGTATTGGCTGTTGCCCTTTACCATCATGATAAACCACCGGCCAAACAGGCGCAACAGGCTGCGATGGACAGCTCGTAAAGAGGCCATTATCCGATGCTGACCGACGGTGTCCGAAACGTTGTTCTTCTCGCGGTTGTAACAGCTGGAGGTTTCCGCATTTCAAAGCTGTCGAAGTGTGTCCGGCCATATTGCGGCTCTTCACATCCCCGCAATCGGCGAGTATCGTATGGGGCTGCCGGGCTGGAGGTTCCACAGGGCCGTCAGCGCCATGATGCCGAGGCAGATGAAGACCACCCATGCCACCGTTGTCAAATAGCTTCTCCGTTTCTCCGGCGGGCCGGGCAGCATCTGCCACCAGCCCGCGATGAAAAATCCGGCGATTGGCGCGATCGCCACAAACAGGTACCTCGCCTGGGCCTGGAAAAAGCTCATATTAAACCGCAGCAGCACAAAACCGCACAGCAGCAGCATCACCGCCGACAGCACCCATGGTGGTGAAAACGCCATATCTTTCTGTCTGCGCCCCTGCCACCAGACCTTCAGCAACCCAAAAAACATCGGCAGCCACAGCGCAAAGCCGATCAGATAATACCACGAGGGCATATAGACAATGGCCTGCCCGAAGACACCCCAGAAGCTGAAGAGCGTCGAGACAACCACCAGCATGAGATATCCGGAGGGATTCAGGCCGCGGTCGAAAAACCACTGCGGTGTGGCCCGGTCCTGGCTGAACAGCTCCACAAATGCCTTTTGCGCCAGCGGGTCGCCGTACAAAAGCTCATTGCGCACAAGCCACCAGCCACAAACGAGCAGTGCCACACCACACACAATGCCCAGCAGCTTCGCCATTCTCCACAGCTTCTTGCGTCCGTCATCCTCAATGTTCGCCATCCCGATGGCGAACACAGCCACTGCAAACATGATGACCGTGGTGGACTTCACCAGCACCCCGACACCGATCAGGATGCCCAGGGTGATGGCCTTACGTGCGGTGGGCTTGTGGGCCAGGCTGCAGGCGGCGATGAGCGCGACCGTGGCCATCAGCTCGCACAGCCCGTCGTTGGTGACACCTGCCAGATTCACCCAGTGCATCGGCAGCAGTGCCGCAAAACCGGCAGTGGCAAGGGCCAGGCGGTGGCTTTTCGGGAAAAGATACAGTCCGAGCAGATAGACCGTGTATATCACCCCCGCGCCGATCAGCACACACCACAGACGCACAAAGAATACAGCGGACATCAGCGGCTCAGAGGGTGTTACGAACTCTCCCACCGCACGCCCGGCCAGAAAGGCTGGGATACAGGAGAGATAAAAAACAGGGGGCTGATGGGCCTCGTAGTTTGCGTCAGGATCCTCGAACACCGGCAATCGTCGGTGGTCTATGAGATACTCGATGTACCCGATATGGGCTTCTTCGTCCGGAGGAATGAACTTCTGACGGGTCTGCTGTGGCCACCGTGGATCCTCATGGGTCAGGGGCATCATCCACGCCGCCGCGCCTGCGAGTAACAGATACGCGATGATGACCGCCCACAGCCACCGCGATTTCAGGCCCGGCGGGGAGATGCTCTCGTTCTCTCCCTCCAGCACCGGTGTCTCAGTCACCGTTTTGCCCGCCCGTGTTTTCCAGGTTGATTTCCTTCAAATATGCGTCGAGGACCTCATCGGTCTTCCCGTCGCGCAGGATGCGGCCCTCTTCGAGCCAGATGACCCGGTCGCAGTGTTCCCTGACCTTGTCAAGCTCGTGTGAGACCAGCACGACGGCCGCGCCCTTCTGCTGAAAGTTCCTCAGCTTGCGGTATGCGGTTCGCTGGAAGGCCTCGTCTGCAGCGGCCAGCACCTCATCCACCAGCAATATTTGCGGCTCAAAGGACATGGCGATACCGAACCCCAGGCGGAAGCGCATTCCGGATGAATACAGCTTCACGGGAATCTCCAGGAACTCTTCCAGCTCCGACATTGCTTCGACCTCCGGCATCGCCTGCTGGATTTCCCGCCCACTGTAGCCCATGAGTGATCCGCTCAAAAACACGTTTTCATATCCGGTCAACTGCGGGTTGAAGCCTGTTTCCAACTCGAAGAGGCTGCTGACAGGGGCGTGAATGTTGATGGACCCCTCGGTCGGGACGTAGATGCCGCCGATGATCCGCAGGAGTGTGCTCTTTCCGGAGCCGTTCACCCCCACAACACCGATCAGATCACCGGCCTCGATCGTCAGGGATACGCCCTTCAGCGCCCAGAACGCCTCATGGGGATACGGGCGAAAGAGTCGCAGCAGCGAACGTTTCAGCGACGTCCACTTCTCGTGGCGGACGTTGAAACGCTTTTTCAGGTTGTCCACTTCGACAAGAGTTTTGCCAGGCATTACAGAAGCTCCGGAAACTGCCAGCTATGCCGCCGCCAGACGAGCAGCCCGATGACCAAAATCAGTATGGACAGCTCGGCAGAAAGTCCGACGTGCCCCCAGAACTGCTCCATTGGCCACTGCCCCGCCTCCAGGAGGGCCTTGCGGTAGCCGATCATCAGCGGCGTCAGGGGGTTTGCCATGATGTAGAGGTTTTTCAAAAACGGTGCGATTTGTGCCGAGCTCAGCACGTGCTCGATATTGTACGCAATTGGCGTCAGGTAAAACCACAGCCGCAAAAGCGCCTCAAGGATGAAGCGTATGTCATCATAATACATCCGCAAAACCGAGAATATCAGCACCAGCCCGAGCATGAATATCATCTGGATGATGAAAAACACCGGCACAAGCGCAAAGGAGGTATGTACCACGATGCCCAGGTAGATGAATATGGCGATGAGCACGACGTAGCCGAAGAGCATGTGCACGAAGTTCGACAGCATCTTTGATATGGGCAGTATGATGCGCGGGAAGGCGAATTTTTTGATGAGCGCGGCATCCTGCGCCACACAGTCAGCTCCATCACCCAGGGTCTGCATGAAGAACATCCACGGCAGGAAAACCACGAAAAGCTGCACGGAATAATTGGGCATGTCAATCTGGATGATATAGCGGAAGGCAATGGTCATAACGATGATCTGGGTGAGGGGATTGAGAAACGACCAGAAAAAACCAAGTGCGGAGTTTTTGTACCGCACTTTCAGATCGCGTTTGACCAGATATGAGACAGCCTGGCGCCAGCGCCAGAGGCCTGTGAAGATTTTCACGAATGATGACTGTCCTTCATCAGAATGTCCGCCCCGGGTGGCGGCCGATGCGCCCGTCCGCGTGCCCAAATACCGGCACAGCGCACGCGGCAACCGCTTTACCGCCCACTGGGTCTATTATCAATGTTTTGAACGCCGCCACCGGCCAGAAGGTTTCCGGCTGTCAATGAACGACGGCTTCCAGCTCGCGCAGGTCCTCAAAAATCGTGCCCGAATCAATGGCGGACAGGTATTGTTCCGGCAAAAGCGAGCGCGAGGTGCAGGCGGTGACGGCCAGAAGCTCCATGTAGCGTATTTCATCACGCCGTGACGCAGTCGGGGTGATGTAGTCTTCGACTGCGAACTGCAGGTCGTGCAGCTCGACCTCGCTTCGGTCATCAAAGGCCGCCTGGCGCTGGGCCACTTTGCACAGCTCCTTCAAATCGGCACCGGAGTATCCCTGCGTCTTTTCTGCAATCCCGGCCAGGTCCAGCCCCTCGTGCTCGATTCCCAGCGTCTTCATGCTGACCTGCAATATCGCGGCCCGGGCCTCTTCAGCGGGCAGCAAAAACGGCAGCTTCATGTCAAAGCGGCCCGCCCGCATGGTGGAGGGATCAATCAGATCGGGTCTGTTGGTCGCCGCGCCGAACAATATCCGCCCCTGGTGGCTTTCATCCGCCAGAAACGAATTGAACATGCCGAAAACACGCCTTGTAACACCGCTGTCGCTGTCGCTCGTCACCCGCCGCCCGTACGACTGGTCGAACTCGTCTATGAACACGAACACCGGCGCCAAAGCATCCAGGTAGTGAAAGACCCGCTCGAGGTTGCTTTCGGTCGAGCCGACGTACTTGCTGAAAATGTTGCGGAGCTGCACGAACGGGACGCCTGCGTCATGGGCGAAGCACTCCATCGTGAAGGTCTTTCCGCATCCCGGCGGCCCTACCAGCAAAATCCCCTTTGGAACAATGTCCTTTCGCCCCTCGCGCAGGGCCTCCGCCGTCTGCACCAGCAGCCGCTTTTGTCGCTCAACCCCTGCCACGGCATCCAGGCCCAGCTCCGGCTGCATGAAGGCCACGAGGTCACCGATTTCAGATTGTATGACCTCGCGCTTGAACTCGGAAGCGTGGCGGAGGCTGAGGGTTTCATTCTCACCCGCCGCCCGCTGGATGAGCCGTCCGATCTGCACCCGGGTCAGGCCGTCCGTATTCCTTGCCAGCGCCTCCCCGGAGATGTTGAGGGGGCAGTCATCGCCATCCCCGGCTTCATCTTCGATGGCAGCTTTGATAAACTCCAGCCGCTCGTCATAATCGGGCAGTGAGAGGCTGACCACCTTCGTCCCACCCGTCCCGTTGTAGAGATCTTCATAGACTTCGGTGAGGGCTTCGGCGATCATGAACACGAAGTTATTGCGCCGCACCAGCCGGGGATCGCTTCCCCAGCGCTGCAGCGTCGTCACCAGCCGTCGCTGGCTGAAGCTCATGAACCGCTCATCCTCGCGCGGCGCCAGCTTTTCGACGTAATCCACGATGACACCCGCGCCGTCACGGGTCGTCAGAAATGATTCCAGCAGGGGAATGGCTATTTCCGGGCGGTAACTTTCCCTCAGGTCCACGGCCAACCGGTTGCGGCTGCTGTACACATCCACAAACCGCCTGAACTCTTTTTCATCCTCCGGTGACGGGAAGTTTATCCCCCTGGCAACGTCGTAATAGACAGTGGTTTTGTCTCCGCAGAAGGCATAGTTGAGAAAGTCGCTGAGTGGGACGAAGCTGCCGCGAAAGGGGATGGTGTCACGGACGCCGTGCAAAAGAAACACCGAGGCGGCCCCGGAGAGATAGCTGCGCCTGATACTCAGCGCCCACTCCGGCCATTTCGCAAGCATTTGGCTTTTTCGGCCCTCGCCCATGATGGCCTACCCTTCTTCGGTGGTGATTTCCGTCTCAGGGGGCTCCTGCTGTTCGCTTTCAGTCTCCAGCGGCTCCATCGTCCGCTCGCTGGGCTCTTCATCCTCCACGAGCCCGAGCTGCCGCTGGTATTCGCGGTACATCTGTTCGGCTTCGGTTTCAACCGCGGCGGCCTCGATGTCCATCATCCTCACGTCAACGGTGCTTTGGGCGACCTCGGTGCGAGCTTCGCCCCGCGCCATTTTTTCGTCTATGCGCTCGGTCATCCTGTCGAGGACGTCACTCTCGTCGCCAATTTCAAACGACGTCAGCAGTGACGACATTTCCTCCTGGATTTCGGCGCGCTTGGCCCGGGAGATCTGGCTCATGGTTTCCTGGATGTCGCGCTTGATCTTGCGCTCGTAGGCGTCGCGCATTTTCATGGTTTGCTCTGAATTCTTTTTCGCCTGCTCAAGCTGCGCCTCTGTCTCCTGAAGGTCCTGGCGGGCGGTTTGCAGTGCAGCGATGAGCGTCTTGGCGGCTTCCTTGTGGCTCTCCCCCATCTTCACCGCCGCAGTCACCTGCCTGTCGAGGTCCTCGACCTTCTTTTCCAGCCGGTCGTGCTGCATCTCCAGCATCTTTTCCAGCTTTACGACCTCGGCAACCTGGCGGTTCAATTCCGGCAGCCGGTCGCGAAGGTCCTCCATGTGCTGCCGGAGGATCATTTCGGGGTTTTCGGCTCCCCGTATCAGCCAGCCGAACATGGACCGGAAAATCATCTTGATACGCCGCCACATGGTCAACGCCTCCCTGATCGTCATTCATCAATGTTGTTTTACAGCGACTGACCGGTCAAACGTCGCGTATCAGACGTACAGAAAACCCCACTGTCTCCCCCCCGACATGTGGTGGATCACACGCACCCGCAGTTGCAGCTTCAGACTGTCTGTGACATCTCCCTGTCAATGACCTCCTGCAGGGCGGCGACGGAACCGCGCACCTCGTCGAGTTCCCGCATCGGCCCCCGCTCTGTAGGCATCGCTGACATATTATTTGACGAAAGCTGTATCACATGTGCGTGCACGGTGCCCAGGGATGCTTCGATATTGCTGAGGGCTGCCTCCGTGCGCTGCTCGAGTGCCCAGATGCGCTCCCGGGCCTCAATATGCTCGTCGAGTTCCTGCAGCGCCTCCTGAAGCTGGCGGCGCGTACCCTCGTCGTCGGCCTGTTTCAGACGCTCCCTGAGCCGTCGTCGCTGCTCCTGCAGACCCTCCGTGGGGTGCTCCTGGAGATATTCGTGCATCTGGCGTGCGGAGTTCAGTAAATCGTGTGAGCTGTCAGCAAGCTCTCGCACCTCTGTCTGAAGGTTCACCATCATGTAGCGTACGTCATCATCGGAGGTTTCAATAGTCTCGTGGATCCGTTCGAGCGTCCGTTCAATGCGCCGTGCAGTGTTGCGCAGTTCCGCTGGCAGGGCCGCGATCTGGCAGCCACGTTCTATGCTCTGCTGCGCGCGCTTCTTCAGGTCGCTAAAAATGGTTCCAGCAACAGCAAGCGCCCATGTCGGCACCCCGACCACCAGTATCCAGGGTGACACCAAGAAGGCCCCGCCAATTGTGAGCGCAGCAATAATCAATGGGGCCGGTGCCACCAAACTGCCAATTATCCCTCGGGGAGCATGTGACTGCTGTCCAGCCATTGACCTGACCTCCGCCGCCTTCGGACTTTTGTGTTATCTTCAACAACGGCGCGTCCGGTACCTTCCACACATGTCCGCGAGTTATCCTCCGGCCTCCTGCGCGTCCTCTTCGCCTTTGCCGGAGGGCAGCAGAAAGCCAACCGCCGCACCGATGACAGGCAGCAGGGTGGTCCAGGCGAGAGCGTACGGGAGATCGCCCGTCGCGTCGGAAATCCAGCCCACAAAGGGACTGATGATCCCTGCGATACCCCAGGACAGCCCCATGCCAATTGATGAGGCCATGGAAATCCCTTCGGGGACGAGATCCTGGGTCTGCGCGATGTTGATCGGCTCGGCGGCCCGCAGAATGAATCCACCCACGAACAGCAAACCCAGCGCCGGCCAGTACGAAACATACAGGGCGATATATAGCACAGGCGGGCTGAGAAGCATGGTAACGATGGTCACAAACCGCCGACCCCACAGCTCGCTGAGGCGTGCCCCGATAATGCCGCCGAACGCACCACCGAACACGAAGGCGAACAGGGTCCCGCCCTGGTGCATCACCGACAGTCCCCGGTCACCGACCACCACCTGGTAGAAGCTCGCAAATGCAACCACCGTCATCGCCCGCAAGACCATAACACCCAGAATCGGAGTGATGGAACGCCAGTATGGCAGCAGGTGCTTTCGCAGATGAAACTGTATATCCGGTGCGGGGACGGTGTTTTTCTCCGCATAGACGTGCAGAACATACGCGCAGGCCAGCCCGAGCGGCAGCAGGAAGATGAAACCCTGCAGGGGCCCCAGGCCGATCCACAGGCCGAGGTTATGAAGCGCCGGGGAGGCCAGAGCACCGAAGGCGTACCCGATGGCCCCGCCAAGGCCGAAAATGGACATTCCGAAGGCACGACGCCGTCCTGCGGCATGTGCAGCCGCCCCTCCACCCTGGGGATGGAAAAGCGCCGTCCCAATGCCACTCAAAAGCAGAACCAGCACAAACATCCAGAGGGTGCCGATAAAGCCCAAAAAGCATGTGGTGACAACGCTCAGGAGAATGCCAAGACCGATCACGTTCTTCCAGCGCAGGCGGTCGGTGAGGTATCCGAAAATCGGCTGGCCGAAATTCGTGACCCCGGAAAACAGCATCATCACAATCCCGAGGCCGCTGTCGCTCAGGGAGAAAATCGTACGGACGACATACCACAGAGGCGGGACGAAATTGACCAGTCCATCGCTGATGGCGTGTCCGAGCGCACAGACGCCCAGGTGCTTGTGCTGCACGTCACCGCCGTCAACAGACTCGTCTGAGGCGATCGTCGGTCCCTCCGCTTGCAGGCCAGTCGCCGTGCGCTGGGGATGCTGCTTTTAGAAACTGTATTCGGTCTCCAGATTTTCGAGGAAAACAGTATCGCCCTCTGTCGCTCCAGCCCTGTTCAGTCGTTCGATAACCCCGAGCCGCGACAACTGCTCGTGGAGCCATTCCGCGCTCTCCGGAGAATCAGCATCGAGTCGCGAAATCAGCTTCTCTATGGCGGTGCCGCGCACAAGATAGATGTTCTCAGCGACCTTCAGGACCTCGGTGCTGCGCTCGAGAGTTTCGGGGATTTCAAACTCCTTGGGCTCACGGTCGGTTTCAGGGCTCCTGAACTCCTCCTGCTCTGACAGCACCGACCACGCTTCCTCCAGAAGTTCGGTGCACCCCTCACCGGTAACCGCAGAGGTCTGCACAACGGTATGGCCATCACTTTCGAGCTCTTCAGCGTACAGGGGGGCGTAATCGCCACCGTCCGGCAGGTCAACCTTGTTCAGAGCCACCACCTGTGGCAGTGATCCCAGCCGCTCATCGTAAAGAGCCAGTTCGCGGTTGATCTTTTCAAAATCCTCCAGCGGGTCGCGCCCCTCCACCCCGGCCGCGTCGAGCATGTGTATCAAAACGTATGTCCGTTCAACGTGGCGGAGGAACTTGTGGCCCAGACCGGTGCCGTCATGCGCTCCTTCGATAAGCCCGGGCATGTCAGCAATAACCATCCGCCGGTTCCCCGAAAGTTTGACGACGCCGAGATTTGGTTGAAGGGTGGTGAAGGGATAGCTGGCGATTTTTGGCTTTGCAGCGCTGACACGGGCGATCAGGGTTGATTTGGCGACATTCGGAAAGCCCACAATCCCCACGTCGGCCAGAATCTTCAGC
>JBKHJK010000030.1:0-10540 GCA_046538215.1 Armatimonadota bacterium | reverse complement strand
AGCAAGAACAAGCAGTTTCAGCTCGGCGAGCTGCAGGTGCTTGCCAGCAATGACGGCTTCGAGACCGATACTCGGACGCTGGTGGACCTGAATGATGACGAGATGCACGGCAACTGGGGCGCGCCGGGACACGCGCCACACCGCTACGCATTCGAAGGCATTAACGAGTCGGCAAAAGACCTGCGCTTCATCTGCACGCCCCGTCCCGACACGGCCATGTACATCGCCGAGCTGCAGGTATGGGGAACCGGTGAGGGACTCGCCGCAGAGGCCACGCAGCAGGGAGAGGCTCTCAATCCCTTCACATGCCTGCACACCGCCGATATTGATGGTGACGGCTTTGAAGAAACCGTCGCGGGCAGTGAGGCGGGACTCGTGTACTGCCTGGATTCCGACGGAGAGCTGATGTGGAAGTTTGACACACAGAACACCGTCAACGCCGTCAGCACCGTTGATTTCAACGGTGACGGCACACGCACTGTGGTCGCCGGTGGCATCAGCGGCAGGCTCTTTGCACTGGACACTGATGGCACTGAAAAATGGGTCTTCCAGATGCCCCATTACAAGAGTGTCGGCCACATCAACACCGTCTTCGCAGCCGATTTGACCGGTGAGGGCAATGAAATTGCCGTGGCCGGTGGCGACAACTGGCGGTATTACGCGGTTGATGCCAGCGGTGAGGAGATCTGGCATTACGAAAGCGTACACGGCTCGACCGCCGGCGCCGCAGCCGATCTGGACGGTGACGGAAAAGATGCGGTCATCGCCGGTACCGAGTATTACTGGTGGCACTGCGTCAATCCCGACGGCTCCAGAAAATGGGGCATGAGGACTGCCGGAGGACCCGGTGCAAACGATGTGACCACAGGCGATCTGGACGGAGACGGGACCCTCGAGGTGCTCTTCGGCGGCGCCGATACCCTCGTGCAGGCCGTCAGCACCGATGGCGACCACCTGTGGACCTTCAGCACCGGTGACGAGGTCCAGACCGTCATCTGCCAGGACATCAACGGAGATGGCAAAGACGAGATCCTGGCCGCCTCCGTGTCATTCAACGTCTATTGCCTCGACGGTGAAGGGAAGCTGCTGTGGAGGAAAGACCTCGGACGTCCAGTCAACGATATTACTGTCTTCGAAAGCGAAACCGGCTGGAACGTCGTGGCGGCGTGTGACGACGGCAGCGCCTACCTGCTCGATGGCACCACCGGCGATATCGGGGGCGTCTTCGAAACCGGCGGCTCCGTCACAGACGTCGAAGCCGCCGTGTACAACGGTGACATACAGATCATCGCTGCCAGCAGGGACGGCCACATCTACGGCCTCGGCCAGCCATGAGGTCTCACAGAGTACACCATACAAATGGTCCGGGCGCGATGATACCCGGACCGTTGTGCAGCAATGTCACAGTGACACATAAGAACATTTCGGCCCAAGGCGGATCAACTCGGGCTGGAAGCTGAAAACGCCCGACGGCGCGTTTTCACCCTGGATTTGGCGACTTCGTCGTGGGCTCCGCCCCAAATCCAGGGCCGAGCCACGGGGAGTTTTGTGCTGTTCAACAATACTCCAAAGGCTCTCGGAGCCACGGGGATGTTTGGTTGTTGTTTGCCAAACTCCAAAGGCTCTCGGAGCCACGGGGATGTTTGGCGCTATCGAATAATTTACTGGATCATATAATGTTCCTTTGTCTGAGAGCCTCAGTAATAGGTCAGACCTGTACACGCCATTTCTCCCAACATATCCGTGGCTCGGCCTGAGACGTGCGCAGTTTGCACGGATCAGGTGTGGGATTGTCGTTTATCCCACAGCTTCCAGCCCGAGTCGAGACCGTTTGATAGAATCAAAAAATCGTCACTGATCACACTGGTTTTTAAGAGGTGCTATTGCCACCAATCGGAGGGTTTTACATGTTCGACGCACAGTTGATACCGGATTCATTTGAGGTCGCCGAGGAGTGCGGCCTGAGAGTTGAAGTCACGTCTGATGAACCGATGGAGCGGGGGATAACACTGGAGTGGCAATTCCCCAACGCATGGACGGCAAAAGAGTGCCAGAGCTTCACCAAACAGTACCAGTGGCAGGATGAGAGCGCTGCTGACTTCATTTCCGTCTCCGCGCCGGGCACGAACTGCCACTTTGACATCCACATCGAAGAGCTGGAAATGGACGCACACACAGAAGACACCCGCCACGGCCGCCGCATCGTCGCCCGGCTGGAGGAGGGATCCGTCCAGCCCGGTCAGCCCGTGGTGCTGCAGTGGCTGAACACCACCGCGGCGTGGATCGCCGAGACCGACGAAATCTACGTGGCGGTCAACGGTGAGCCGCTGGACGATTCACCCACGATAACCACCACACCGAAAGAAGCAGTGGCCGTGCGGGTCATCGCGCCCTCGGCGGTGAAGCCGGGTGAGGCCTTCGATGTGCGGATCGTCTCCCTGGATGTCTTCGACAACTGCTCCAAAACCCGGTACTCCGGAGAGCCCGTGCGTGGCCCGGATGGCGATGTGTTGACCGAGCCACTGGCCTTCTTCGGGTCCTGCACGGCGACGGTTGCGCTGCAGGAGGAGGGCGTCCAGCGTGTGAGCTGGGACGGGACCCTCAGCAACCCGATCCGCGTGACTGAAAATCCGACCGGGCCGTACTGGGGCGATGTGCATATTCACACGAAATACTCGACCGATGCCATGGGCTGTGAGTTTTACGAATACGCCCGCGATGTCTCCGGCCTGGATTTCGCGGCCGCGGCCGACCACGGCGAGAGCGTGCGGCATTCGTGGGAGGCGATGAAGCAGATCAACGAAGACTTTAACGACCCCGGCAGCTTCGTCACCATCCTGGCCTACGAAAACGGCCTTCCCTACCCCTCCGGCCATCATAACAACATGTATCGCGGCAGCGACGGCGTTGTGTACCACCGGGGCGACATTGACCGCCACATGAAAAATCTCTGGCCGCAGCTGGAGCCCGACGAGGTCATCACCCCGGCCCACCATCCGGGCTGCAGCTTCCGCTGCCCTGATAACAAGGGCCCGGCGGTGGTCTGGGAGGAGGAAGAGCCCGAGTTTTGCATGGTCGCGGAAGTTTACTCCCACCACGGGCTCGGTGAGGCCTATGATCCGCACCACGGGCTGGCGTACGAGATCAGCCGCGCCCATGATCCCGGTGATCGTGTCTGTGGATCAGTGCCCGGCAAGCATTATCTGCAGGACGCCTGGGCGATGGGGCGGCGTATCGGCATTTACGGCTCCTCCGATGACCACAACGGGCAGGGCGGCCGCAGACATCAGGGCGTCGCGGCGGTCTTTGCTGATGAACTGTCACGAGAGGCTATCTTCAGCAGCTTCAAAAACCGCCAGTGCTACGCCACCACCGGTGAGCGAATTCTTTTGGATTTCACGGTCAACGGCGTCGAAATGGGGCAGGAAGGGACTGCGGCGGCCGGAGAGACGCTGAGCATCGAGATGGAGGCATACGGCACCGACGCCTTCACACAGGTGGAGCTTCTGAAGCTGGATCTGGCGACAGGCGAATACTCCATCATCCTCGATGAGCGGCCCTGTGAGATGGACTGGACGGGGACCGTTGAGCAGTCGTTCGAGGGTGACGTGATGTATTACTTCCGCGCCACGCAGGTTGGTGTCATCAAAGACCGTCCCATCATGGCGTGGTCCTCGCCGGTGTGGATCGTCGAAGAGTAAAGCAATAGTGCCTCATAAAAAAGAAAAAGGGCCTGCCAAGTTGCGGCGAAGCCCAAAAGATCCCGTGGCTCGGCTCTCGGTTTGCGTTTTTTTGCAGAGCGAGGGTGTGGGATTGTCGGTATCTGTTTAGCGTGACGATTGATGCTGGACATGCCAATGATTTTGGTGGTATGGGGGCCAGCCTCAGACTTGCCGAAGGCAACGTCCCCTCCACAGGCCCCTGTGAAACGGCCATGTCATGGGAGGGGAGCAAATTTATTCTTTTCTCTGGAGGAGAAGAACGATGAAACGCATAGCGATAGCTGCATTACTCATATTTGCTGTATGTACATGCGTATTCGCCCAGGGAACCCCGAAGGCGCAGGCGGGGGGAGGGCTGTTTTTTGATGTCCTGCCTGTGACCAGACAGGGCCACGTCCTGGTGCCCATGCGGGCGATTTTCGAGTGGATCGGCGCGAAGGTCGAATACGATGCCGGGACCGTGAAGGCCTACGAATTTCACAGCATGGTGCCCCGGGTGGAGCTGACCATCGGCGACAGGGCGGCGCGTTTGTCGGGCGAGCCGTACGAGCTGGCCGTGGCGCCGGAGGTCATCGGCGGCCGCACATTTGTGCCCATGCGCTTCTCTGCGGAGGCATACGGCGTGTGGGTTGATGTTGAGGGCCGCACCATCACCATGCAGTACCCGCAGGCGAATGTGAAGGCCGAAATGGCGATCCCACCGTCTCCACAATCGCACCTGGCGAAGATGTGGCAGGTTGTCGCCCGCTGGTATGATATTGGAGGCGTGGCTCCGAGTGGGGGCGAGCTCCCACACTGGAACCTTTACTCCGATTCCCGCCAGCAGGAGCTTCGGAAGCAGGTTGGCAGTGATGCGCCGACTATTATCGAAAGCCACTGGGGGGGGCGGGCCGTCGAAGGTATCCGCGTCATCTCGAACCTGCACGATCTCGCCGCCAGCACGGGAGATGTCGTCGTCTTTGTCAAATGGGCCGATGGCGCCGTGACCAAAGAAACCTTTCACATGGTGCTGCAGCGCGATGGGTGGAAGATTGACAGCACCGAAAGTGTGTCAATAGCTTCCGTAGGATAGGCCGTCCATTCACCTGTCTCGCCCCCATAAATACCATCGGCCCGGACGCCGGCAGGTGCCCGGGCCGCCTCATGGGACGTGAAAGCCAGTGAACAGCCTCCAGCAGCACAATCTGTCAGAAATCCGCAGCCTCAACCAGCGAGGCGGCAGGACTCTTTCCATCATGGACCTCATCGCCGACGGAACGCTCACACAACAGATGGCCGCCTACCTGATGGTGAAAGTTGCCTCCGGAAATTCCTTCCTCACCGCCGCACAGCAGAGCGGCACCGGCAAATCAACACTGCTGGCCAACCTTCTGGGGTTCCTGCCGCCCGCCGAGCGCATTATCTCCACCGGCAGCGCCGATGTCATCCACCGCGGGCACGACAATGACGAGCCCTCATGCTACCTGGCACACGAAATCGGCTCCGGGCACTGGTATGGATATATCTGGGGAGAAACCGCCCAAGAGTTTTTCACCCTCGCCGACAGGGGCCACCGACTGGCAAGCTGCCTGCACGCAGACGCGATGCCGCAGTTGAAGGACCAGCTGATGAACCCGCCCATCGGCATCACTCAGCAGCAGCTTCAGTCCATCGGCCTCATCTGCTTCATGCGGATGATCCGACCCCGGGGCAGTATCCTCCGGCGCGTCTTCAGCATCCACGCGCTGGTGGACGGGCATTATGAGACCGCCTGGGAGTTCGATCAGGGAACCGAAACCTTCGTGGACTGTGGAGCCGCCGAGACGCTGACATCCTCAGAGCAGACGCTGTTTGACCTGGCCCTGGAACTTATTGCCGACTTTGTCGCCAGCCAGTTTCACGATTTCGAGGGCATGCGCAGGCGCGTGCTGGAGTGGTACCGAGAATCCGCACCCGATTTGTAGCCCGCTTCAACAGGGCCTCACAAAAACTTTGCAACCGAAGACACGCGAACAAGTGGCCCCCCAGCATTCCCTTAAGCCTTCTATCTCGAGGCGGTTGCCTTTGGAGTTTGCTCGACGACGATCAAACCTCCCCGTGGCTCGGCCTGCGATTTGAGTCGTTGGTTGTTACAAATCGCAGGTGGCGACGTTGTTTGTCGCCAGCTTCCAGCCCGAGTCCTGTCCGCTGCGACCGTAAAATAACACGGTAAGCTCCTGCTTTGATTTTTATGAGGCCCGATTTGTAGCCCGCTTCAAAAAGCCTCCTGGACGACCGCGATCTTCTCCGGAGCGGCCTCAATGCTTTCAAGATGGCTCACCAGCGCCTCTTTCAACCGCGCCGCGATCTCCGGATTCTCCTCGAAAACATTGTCTGTTTCCTGCGGGTCGGAATCCAGGTCATACAGCTCATGAGGACGGTTCTCCTCAAGCTGGATATGCAGGCTCCACCGGGCGTTGCGGATCGTCGGTCCTGCCAGATCCGTCGGCTCGTCCGGAAGCCCGCGCGCGGAAAACACGTACTCCCGCGACCAGTCTCCGCGCGGATCCTCAACAAGCCGGGCAAATGATTCGCCCTGCACGCATGAGGGGATCTCAACACCCAGAAGGTCAAGCAGGGTGGGCATGATGTCCGGCGGCTGGATCATCGCATCACACCGCCCGCGTTTGCCACCCGGCACCCGTATCATCAGCGGAATATGGGTGATCTGCTCGTATAGCGGCCACGCCCCGCGCTCGTCGTTGTCATTGATGTTGCTCTTGCCGGTGCGGTCATGCTCGCCGAGGTACATGCCGTGGTCGGTGGTAAAGACCACGATGGTGTCATCCTCGATTTGCAGATCCTCGATTTTTCGCAGGATATGGCCGATCCACTTGCTGACAAGCGTCACCTCGGCGGCGTAGTGGGCCTTCAGGTTGTTCAGCTCGGCGTCCGTATAATCCGAGGCGTGCCCGTAGTTCGGGTGCAGCATCGGCGGGCCTTCGTAGTCCGGATCGTACAGGTCCACGAGATATTCCGGCGGGTTCCACGGCTCATGGGGGTCGAACATGTCCACCCACAGGAAAAAGTCGTCACGCTTGTAGTTCTCCTCCAGCCACTTGCTGACATGCCGCGCGGTCACCGCCGGAAAGCGGTCCTCCTCCCAGCTCCACTCGCGGTTGATCCACGCATTGAGATTGGGGAAGGGGATTTCCTCTCCGGTGGGCGATGTGCGCAGGCGTGATTTCGCCGGGTCGCTGATGCGCTCGGGGTACTCATAGTTGAAGCGCGTGAAGGGGATATCGCCCTCCTGCCCGCGGCTGATGAACCACCCGTCAAAGCCGCGGCTGAAATTCGACCGGATCAGGTGGCTTGTATCGGCGATAAGCTGGGTCCCATATCCCGCCTCCTTGAGTACCTCTGCCAGCATCACATCCTCCGGCATCAGACGGGTCCAGCCGCGGAAGCCGAAGGTGTAGCGCCCGGTCATCAGATCCGTCCGCTGCGGGATGGTGGGGAAGCTCGCGGTGTACTGGCGTTCGAACAGGACCGATTCCGAAGCCAGCGCGTCCAGCTCCGGTGTCTTTATCCACTGGTTGCCGCTGGCGCCGATATGATCGTAGCGAAATGTATCCGAAACAATGACTATCAGCTTCACGTCTCATCACTCCATCAGTCAGAAAGATCAGCGCGAATGTCACGTGCTTTGTTGCGGACGGCCTTTTCCACTTCTTTACCCATGCGGTCACTATTCCGAAGCTGCAGATTCATTCGCCGGACCTCCTGCAGCAGACCTTCATCAGAGACGTGTATTACGCATCAATCCCACGGACGCATCACCGGCACCCACACACGCATGGAGGCCGGGCCGCGATTGGCCCAGGTGTAATAGGGGATGGCTTTGATTTGCACACTTTCCCAGTCTGTTGTTTCCCCGGTGTTCCCCGCGGGCGCATACAGCGGCAGATCGCTGAACGGTTTCGCCGGAACTGCACCCGTTCCCGCAAGCGTCACCACGCCACCGAGAAGATCCTCCTCAAACACAGCCTCCCATGCCTCCGAATCGAGTGCCTCTGCGGGCAGGTGCATATCGGCCAGGCAGACGCGGGGATTATCAGGCCCCTCGAAGCAGTACACAATCGGCCCCCGCATCAGCGCCACCTTCGCCGTGTTTGCCTCCACCCTCGGGCTGCTGTGCACCACCCTGACCGGCATGGGAAACCGCAGCTCAATCGTATCCCCGGATTGCCACTCCCGGGAGACCGCCAGGAAGCTTCCGGGCTCAACCGCGGCGTCCACCGGCTCACCGTTGACACTGGCCGTCGCACCCTCTGCCCACTCCGGGATCCGCAGCATCAGTGAAAACTCCTCGCGGCTGTCGGGGATGACAGTGATGGAAATGTCGCCGGCCCACGGGTACTCGGTGTCAACGTTAAGCTCGATGGAGTTGTCCCCAAACGGCACCCGGGCCTCCATCGCCGCGTACACGTGCATCCAGACCGCATCGTCGCTGGCCGACACCATATAGCCGGACAGGGACGCAAGGGTGCGCTGGACATTCGGCGGACAGCAGGTGGTGCTGTACCATTCGCTCCGTGTGTCTCCACCGTCTGAGGCGAGGGGGTTGCGGTAGAAATACTCGGTGCCTTCCAGCGAAACCCCGGACAAAAAGCCGTTGTACAGAATCCGCTCCATGACGTCGGCGAACTGCGCTTCTCCGGTGACCAGGAGCATCCTCCACGCCCACATCATGTGAGCAATTGCGGCACAGGTTTCGGCGTATGCTCTGCTGTTTGGCAGCTCGTAGGGCTCACCGAACGCCTCGCGGTCATAGCGCGCTCCGACACCGCCGGTGATATAAATTTTGCCCTCCACCAGGTCTGCCCACAGCTCGCGGAGATGCTCCAGCAGCGCCTCATCGCCGGTTTCGGCGTAATAGTCGGTGGCGGCGGAGCAGATATACCCGGAGCGCACGCAGTGATCAACCAGCTCCGAACGCTCGCCGATGGGCGGGAGATTTCGCATGGACTGCGGTTGGTCGAGGAAGAAGCCCGCCATATCAAGATACCGCTGCCTGCCGGTCTCGCGATACAGCTCGATAAGGGCCAGCTCAATTTCTGGATGACCGTCGGTCGTCTCGATTTTACCGGGGCCGAAATTGTCGCAAATATGGTCTGCAAACCTGCAGGCCGCCGTAAGCAGCTTCCTCGTTCCGCTGGCCCGTCTGTGTGCCACTGCCGCCTGGATCAGATGACCCGCACAGTACAGCTCATGGGAATGCTTTAGGTTGTCATATCTCTCATCGGCGTGCTCTTCGACGTAATAGGTGTTGATATACTCATCGGCCTGCTGGACGGCGACGATTTCGTCGATAATTTCGTGGGCGCTGGATTGCAGGTCATCATTTTCTTCGGTCTGCAGGACAAACCCAACGGCCTCCAGCCACTTGTACAGGTCAGAGTCGGTGTAGCGGGGACCGCGGCGCTCGATATCCTTCCGGCCCGAAAGACGCCGGAAATTATCAATGATACCGTGCCTTTCCATCAACGCAAGCAGGTGGGGTATGCCGTGCTCAACATTCGCAGCCTGGCGCGGGGACCAAAAGCCCGGGCGAAGCTCCACGGCCTTCACAGGCAGCGGCTGAAGCGGCATGCAGGGACTACTGGACCCGTTAATGATGGATGTGGCCAGGGGATGTGCATCTTGTTCGTCAGGGGTATTCATCCGCCGACTCCTCCGGGAACTGGTGCAGAAACACATTCAAGGCGTGAGACATCACCACAACAGTTCATCCGGCTGTCGTGAGAATCCTGCCTGAGGATCAGCAGCGGGAAAGAGGAAATCTAAGAACCCAGGGCCTCATTGACCACTCTTTTCAGCGTCTCGGGGCTGAACGGCTTCGCGAGAATCCCCTGAATCTCGCAATTCAGGAGCTCTTCGGTGTCGCTGCCGCCCAGATAGCCACTTGAGATGATTGTAGGGACATCCGGGCAGATGGAGCGGAGTTGCTTGAGACACTCCTCACCTCCCATATCCGGCATCATAAGATCCAGAATAATCAAGTTGACCTCTTCTGATCTCTCTCGGAAAAAATCAATCGCCTCTTCACCGCCGCTGGCGATGAATACCTGGTATCCGAAGAAGCCCAGGAGATCACGAACTGCACTGGCGACCGAGGGTTCGTCATCAATGAGAAGGATGGTACCCTCCGCGTCTTTGCCGGCCATGCGTGTCATTGTGGGGAATCACCAACCGAAAGCGGAAAATACCAGTGAGATCGCAAACAGGGGGAGACTGTCGGGGGATGTTTGGCACTTCACTGGGAAAGTGCACACTCACACGACTCACCGTAAAACTACACCACCATAAAAAAAAATTCAATCACAGAGCATCACAATCCTGCCATATTGAGCTTTTTTTGAGCCTTTCTGGTTTCAATTATACATATTTGTGTTACATAAGACCCAGTCGCATCCGATGCACTGCGGAAGGACTTCAGCACCGACGTGGCGTACAGTGGGGTCAGTGGAGAGCATATCTATACCGCGGAGGAGAGCCTTGTGAGAATATTCGACGAAAACAATCAATACGCCAGCCTGGTACGCACCGGTCCCGACAGCTTCTGGGCGATGTGGAATACCTGGCGCGACCGTCCCACACAGGTTCTCGTCACCCACATCGGGCCGGAATTTTTCACGCCCATGGAGCTTCTGTCAGAGCGTGACGGCTTCCACGTCAATCCTGCTGGCGCCGCCTCAAATGGTGTCATGCGCTTTTTCTGGCTCGAGATAAATGGTGGGTGCACGCGCGTGATGACCCGGGTGCATGACGGAGAGTTTGGAGACGAGAAAGTACTGAGT
>JBKHJK010000029.1:0-10558 GCA_046538215.1 Armatimonadota bacterium | reverse complement strand
TCCCCCGACCGCTCCCCAGACCGACCACCGGTAGGGCGTGCGTTCATCGCTGTCATCAATGGAAGGGTCGCCCGTGAGCGCCTTGCGGAAGACCTCCCCAATATGCTGGCGCCCGATGTAGGCGAGGGCGAAGATGAGCGCAAAATACGCCCCGGCGCCCTGCTGGTAACGGAACGGGAAGCTCGGGTTTGATGAAAGCCCGAAAAGCTCACTGAAGGCGCGGAGGGTGGGCTGGAGCAGGAAGAAAAACCACGTCGAAAAGAGCAGGTCCGGTGACACGAAATAGGCCAGTCCAACCGTCTGGGGCCGGTGGAAGACGCGGACGTTGTTATACGCTGTCCACGGCTTTTCGGTGAAAATGCGGCCGATGTACGACCGGTCCATCAGGGCGACCACATTCGGGTTGTACGAATGCGCGATATTCAGCAGATGGTGGATCATCACCAGCACGACCGCCGCCCACACCAGGGGGTTGCGGAAAAACGGAACGTGTGTCCCCGGCGCCTCGCGCTCCACCAGACTCTCCGGAATAAAGAGCAGGGGGAACCGCAGGCGCTCCTTCTCCGTCCACTGCCGCCGGAAGATATTCACCACGCAAAAGCCGGTGAAAAACATCAGCGTCATGAAGCCGGTCCACATTGCCAGCGGATACACCCACGCGTCCCAGGGCACACCCGGCCCTCCCTCGTACATCTGCCGGATCAGCTCCGGGTCCCCGGGATGATACCACTGCGGGAGCTGTCCGGCGATCTCGGCGAGACCGTTTTGCGGGGTGGCGAAATACACGTGGCTGGTCATCCACGGCAAAAGCAGCTCGACGACGCCGTAGCTGGTTTGCGGCACCGCCAGCACCAGGAACATGAAGACGACGATAAGCTCGCGGTTAGAATACGGGGTGAAGGAAGTGCGTTTCAGTACCGACTGCAGGGCCAGCAGAAACAGCATGCAGAAAACCGCCGGAACCGGGGGAACCGAAAGCGCGTAAATGATGCCTCCACCCTCTGTGACGCTCGACTGGTGCATCCAGAAGATGGAGATGATGGACATGAAGATGGCGGTGATGATGGCCCGGACGGTCAATGCAGGTTCACGGCTCCAGCGCGTCTGTGATTTGAGTAATGAGCACAGCCCCGTGAGGCACTGCTGTTTGATGTTCGCGCCGGGAGAGCATCTTTCCTCCATCGGCCCTTTGCCGCCACAGCCCCGAGGTTCTCGAGCCTGCCGGTTTGACATCTCCAATCGAGTTTGTTTTCCTTAAATGTGCTGACGCAAAGTTTCGACCCGAACGTCGAATATAAAGGAGGACTTCGCACATGCGGACTGCACGTACGATCTGCGTGGCTATCCTCATCGGACTGCTGCTGAGTACCGCGGCAATGGCGGAGGAGAGACCACAAATTGCACCCGCTCAGACCGGCTTTGACCTGACTATCGAGTTTACGCAAAAGGACCGACGGTTTCTTTCCGAAAACATTGACCAGCCACTTGACAATGTGAGAAAGGACATTCATGTCCCCATTCTCCTGCATAACGTGGATGGCCTGCCGGCAGGTCACCGGCTTCTTCAGCCCGGCCTCCCCGCGCAAACCGAGAACAGGACATTTGAGGCTTCCGGAGACAAGCCGTTCCGGTGCTGGCTCGTCCGCCCCGCCCAGGACCAACAGGAGGTCAGTCTGTTTCTGATGCACGGGATGATCGGCCACGACCAGAGACACACATACTCAGCGCCGGGACCGGGTCAGATCGAGATGGAGGGCGTGCAGATACTCAGCCACTCCATCGTCCATCCGGGCGCGAAGGTGAACATCCAGGCTGACTTTGTCGGACCGTCCGTCTCCAGCGCCCTGAGTCTCCTGGGAAAGCAGTATGACGGCCCGGTGGAGATCATCGGCCAGTCAATGGAGAAGATCAGCATCCAGGCCGAATGAATGGCACAGAGCATCTGCCCTGACTGGAGCAGCTCCGCTGTGGGCTGCTCCAGTATTGTGTATCGCCCTCCTGGCCGGAGCACAGATCCCTTGTCGTGGAGTGGCCCCGGCGGGGAGGTTCTGGACTTCCGGCCAGCGCTTCTGGTATCCTCGCTGTCGTGTGCCGGCGGTTGGACAGCCAACAGCATCCACTCGCGCCGTGTGAGCACACGCCCGCACAGTCGAATACGGAGGGACTCATCGGGGCGCAGGAAGAGCGCCCTGTTTTGCGGTATCCCCCGCAGCATTGAGAGCGATACCCGTGGAAACCAGCTTGATGATCGACGCCGCCCGGACCATGGTTGTCATCCTGGGCGGCCTCATAATAGGCTATACACTGCGCAAATCCGGCCGGCTGCGCGAACACGCCAGCACCCCGCTGAACGAGTTTGTGCTGACATATATCCAGCCCTTTGTCATCGCCCTGGCGCTGTGGTCCATGGAGCCGCCGGACCTTCAGACCCTCGCACTCCCCGTCTTCGATATCGCCCTGATTCTGTGTCTGTGGCCTGCGGGAATTCTTATCTCGCGCCTTATCCGGATGGATCGTCCATCCCGCGGCTCGTTCGTTCTCATGACGATGTTCTCCAACGTCGGCTTCACGTACGGGACCTTCCTGGCATATGTAGCCATCGGCCCCCAGGGAGCCGCACTGGGGGCTCTGTATTGTGTCTCCTTTCTCCCGGTCCTATTTACCGTGGGGTTCTTCGTCGCCCGACGCCATGCCCCCGGCAGTCACGCTGGGGCGCTGGAGGCGTTGAAAGACCTCGTCACCGACAGCCACACCCGTAACCCCATGGTCGGCATCGCCGCGGGTCTGCTGCTGAACTTTGTCGGCATCGGAGCACCTGCCGCATCGGGCTTCATGATTGACATCCTCATGCCACTGACCACCGCCCTGTTTCTGGTGGCCATCGGGCTGGGGCTGCGGCTGTCGGCAGTGCGTGATTACTGGCGGGAATGCACGCTGCTGCACGCGGCCCGCTTTGTGGTCTCACCGGCCATCGGTCTGGCGCTGGCGTTCGCGTTTGGCTACTGGCAGATGGCCGATCATGATCTGCTGAAAGTGGTCTTCATCCAGTCGGCGACTCCCGCGGCGATCATGGCGGTAATGGTCGCAGATATCTTCGATCTCAACAAGGGCCTCGCCGGAGCGATGTGGATCACCACCAACGTCACCTCCATCTTCCTGGCCCCCGTCATCCTCTACGCCGCCAGCCTGCTGTAAAAAGCGGTGGCAACAGGACATTTGCGAGTTCAGCGAGAAGTGTCTCTCCAGAGCCAATTCACCTGTGGAGCTGAATTGCAATGAGTGACACCGCACGCAGCATCCGACTTTCGTGGCACATGTACCGGCACTATCCTCCTGACTTCTCCCGCTGGCGCGAATCCGAAACGGGCTTTGGAGGGTGGGATGAAGAGACCCGGGGGCTTGACCTGGAGGGTTCGTGTCTGGCGATGATGCATTTTGACGGCCGTGGACTGACCCCCGAGACCGAATGGGGGCCCGACTGCCCAAACCCCTGTTACATGGGAACCATTTCATCCATTCCCCGCACCATGGACGTTATTGTTTTCCGCATGCCGCGGTTGATCGAAGCCGCCCGCGAGGCCGACTGGCAGATAGCCCACGTCGGTGTCAGCAGCGCCCCATACACCGAGGGTGACATCTGGGAGCAGTGCGTTGAAGAGGCGGGCGAGCCACCCGAGGGATACCAGCCACCGTCCGAAGCCGGGGAGCCTGACTGGAAGGCCCAGCACCGCCGCGATGTCTTCAATCTTCCGCGTCCCAATCCGCCCGACGCACCGGAATACGAGTTTTATCTGCCCGAATCGATGCTTCCACACGACCGTGACATCATCGCCCGGCACCCCTGGCAGCTTGACCGGCTGCTTTGCAACCGCGGCATCACCCACATCATCTACACCGGCTGGGCGCTGAACTGGTGTTTGTGGTTCTCACCGTGTGGCATGCATGATATGAACCGCCGGGGGTATCTCTGCTCGGCGGTGCGTGGTGGCTGTGTGGCGATTGAAAACAAGGAATCCACGGTGGGCGAGCAGAATCTGGAATATGCGCTGTGGAAAACAAGCACGATGTTCGGATACGTTTTTGAACTGCACGAGCTGACACACGCACTACGCCAGCACGCCGGAAACATCTGAGTGCCACCATTGTATCGGAGCTGATCTGTGTGAAGCGCATTGTGTCCGTTGCGATATGCCTCGTTATAATCGCCGGCCTGTGCAGTGTATGCATAAGTGCCAGTCCCGCCGAACAGATAAACGATGACGACCCCGAGGTCCGGCGGATGGCCGCTCTGAAGCTTGCTTCGACCGATGCTTCGGCGATCCCGCTTTTGAAGGACACCCTCATGGATTCCGATCCTCTCGTCCGCCGTGCAGCGGCACGGGCGCTCGCGTCGTTTAAAGAGACAGCCATCCCGGCACTGGCCTCGGCGCTTCAGTCAGAGGATGCTGTGCTGAAGCGCAATGTGCTGATGTTCCTGGCCGATATCGGCCCTGCCGCAACAGACGCAATCCAGGGCGCCCTGGACGACGAAAACGAACTGGTGCGAGAGCGCGCGGTGACTGCCCTTGCGACCATCCGGCCGATGAGCCAGGCGGTGCTGGACGCCCTGCTTCTGGCGACCGATGACGAAAGCTCGCTCGTCAGCAGCCGCGCTGTGACGGTGCTCATGTCGTATATGAAGCTGGTATATGAGGAGCCTCTGCCCGCGGAGGGCTGGAAGTTTCGGACCGATCCGCAGGACGTCGGCAGAGATGAAGAATGGTACGCGGTGGACCTCCACGAGAGCGCATGGAAAGATATTGGCATCGAGAAGTTCTGGCAGAATTTCGGCTTCGATTATGAGGGCGTCGGGTGGTACCGCCGGACCATTACACTCCCGGATGACCCCGGTGGCGACAGGACTGTGATGCATTTTGAGGCCGTTGATGAAAGCACCTGGCTATGGGTGAATGGCGAGTTTGCAGGCGTCCACGACATCGGCCCACAGGGCTGGACGAAGCCGTTCCAGATAGATGTCAGCCGCCTGGTGAAATGGGGTCACGACAACCAGCTCACGGTGCGAGTGTTGAATACGGCCCAGGCGGGCGGCATTTACCAGCCGGTTACCATCCGCTCGTACGCCACTCAACCGCTCGCCGGACCGTAACCGACCAAAATTTCTATACAGAAAGGCGGTCGCAATGAGGAATATGACAATCATTCTTGTGGCGCTTGTATTCGGAATCCTGTGTTCGTGTGCTGTGGCCCAGGAGGACGTTACCCTGGCCGAACCCTGGCAGACACAATACCAGGGTGATGATGCTACAGGCGATCATGTTATCGGCCTGTGGCAGTTCAACGAGGGAGCCGAAACCACTGATTCCAGCGGCAACGACTTTGAGGTGACCGTTGAAGGCGCGGAGTTTGCGGAGGACGGAAGATTCGGCGGCTGCATGGAATCGTTCCGGGGCCACCCTGAGGTTGACGATCCGCACAGGGTCTGGGTAAAGGACCACCCGAAGCTCTCACCGAAAGGCCCCTTCACCATCGAGATGTGGATCAAGCCCAAAGAGGAACTGGCCGATTACCCCGAAGCGTTTCTATTTGACAAACGCTACGTGGCCGAGACCGATTACCAGCTCATCCTCGAAAGCCCCAACAATCTCAACCAGCGACGCCTGAGGCTGGTGCTGGGCTTTGGTGATGATTCAAAGACCTTCCGCTCCGAGCTGGCGGAGTATGAAGCGGGCAAGTGGTACCACATCGCCGCGACCTACGATGCCAACGGAACCGTGCAATTTTTCCGCAACGGCATTCACATAGGCTCGCAGACTATCGAGGGCCTCGGGGCCATCACTCCGGGGACGCACAAGCTTTCCATCGGCGACCGCATCGGCAGCCTCTATCACGGCTTTCCCGGCTATATTGACCAGGTGCGGCTATGCAGCGGCGTACTGGAGTTTCGCGCCGCCGCCTTCGAAGTCACCTCCGACCGCACCGCCTTCGTGAGGATGGAGAAGGACGCGACCGTGACCTTCGGGCTCACCAACCTCCGCCGCGAGCCGCTTCAGGGAGCGACGGCGACGATCATCGCCGGATACGTTGACCGCAAGGTGTTCGAGGTCCCCGACATTCCCCCCGGCGAGACGGAGATCATCAGCTACACGGTGGATGCCGCCCTGCGGCCCGGCGAATACAAGATGGTCGCCCGGATTGACATTCCGGGAGAGCACCCATACTCCAGCGAAGAGACGTTCCCGGTGCATATCACCAACCGACCCCTGCCCCATGAAATGCCGGTTGTGATGTGGGGCGTGGGGGGACATGAGAAGATCCTGGAAAACCTCGACATGCTCAAATACATCGGCTTCACCCACTGCCTGGGCCTGTGGGCAGACCGGAAGAAGATATGGGACGCACAGGAGCCCATCTTCGCTGTGAGCGATGAGTACTACGAAACCGCCAGCGAGGTGCTGAACCGGCTCCTGGTTGAAGATTTCAATGTCGCAATGAGCCTGACACCCGGCCGGCGGGCCGCCGCGTATGATGAGCAGTATCTGCAGGTCGGGAAGGATGGCGAGCCGTATGAAGAACGACCGAGTGTGGATGGGCTGCATGAGAGAATCCAGGATTTCTGCTATAACATGGGCGCTTCTGTCGCGCAGACCTTCGGGAAGTTTCCGGCACTTGACGCCGCACTGATCCACTCAGAGGTTCGCGGGCACAGCAAGCCCTCGTTCGCCGACATTGACCGCGAGGCGTTCAGGAAGTTCGCCGGATTTGACATCCCCGAGGAGATCCCCGAATCCCAGCGCGGCGTGAGCTATGAGAGCCTCGAAGGCTTCCCGCCCGACCGCGTCATTCCCGATGACCACCCGATCCGCACGTATTACAGCTGGTGGTGGGAGCAGGGCGATGGCTGGAACACGCTGCACACGAAGCTGCACAACGGCCTGCAGGAGGGGACAAAGGAGAATTTCTGGACCTGGCATGACCCCGCGGTCCGTGTCGCCAGCAAGTGGGGCAACGGCGGAAACGTTGATATCCTCTCACAGTGGACGTACTCCTACCCGGACCCGATTCGCATCGGGCTGGCCACCGATGAGCTCTTCGCCATGGCTGAGGGGGCTGAGAAAGACCAGGACGTCATGAAGATGACACAGATCATCTGGTACCGCAGCCAGACGGCGCCACAGCCCGGCGAGGAGGCCCAGCAGGCGACCGCTGATTTTCAGGATAAAGACACCGGCCCGGAAGGCGCACAAGAGGCCGAGGATGAGCAGTATCGCGCGCAGTGGGAGCGCGAAATTCCCGACGCCCGGTTCATCACCATTGCCCCCATGCACCTGCGAGAGGCCTTCTGGACGAAGATCGCCCGCCCCATCAAAGGCATCATGTATCACGGCTGGCAGTCGCTGGTTGACCGCGACCAGCACCGCTCCTACCGCTACACACATGCGGGCACCAAGGAGGAGCTGCGCCGCCTCACACGCACGATTGTCCGACCGCTGGGGCCGACACTCGTGCAGGTGCCGGACTACCAGACCGATGTGGCGTATCTGGAAAGCTTCACCTCCCAGATGTTCAACCGCCGCGGAACCTACGGCTGGAACGGGGGCTGGGGTGGAGATTCGTATCTTATCATGATGTACGCCCAGCTTCAGCCGGAGGTCGTGTACGAGGAGACCATCGCCCGCGACGGGCTGGAGCAGTACAAAGTCCTGGCGATGATGCACTGCGACGTGCTGCCCGAAAGCGTCGCCGAAAAGGTGCAGGCCTTCCAGGACCGCGGCGGTATCGTTATCGGCGATGAGCACCTGTGTCCGGCGATTAAGCCCGATATCCTCATGGAGAGCCACAACAGGCCTAAAGAGGCACATGTGGCCCGGCAGATGAACATCGAAAAGGCGGCGGATCTGCGCGAGAAACTCGATAAGCATTATCAGCGCTACGCCGGAGCCGATACGTCGGATGTCATCACCCGTATCCGCAGATACGCCGACACAGACTACCTGTTCGGTATCAACGACCTGCGCGAGTACGGCGATTACGTGGGACATCACGGCCTCGTGATGGAGCGAGGCCTGCCCACCGATGCGACACTGTATGTCAACCGCGACGGCGGACACGTCTATGACCTCGTCGCGCATCGGGAGGTGGACGTGGAGCAGGGCGACGGACATATCGGCATCCCCCGGCATTTCGGGCCCTGTGAAGGCAGTTTGTTCATGATCACCGAACGCCCCATCGCCGGTGTAAAGATTGACGCTCCGAACAGTGCCACCCGCGGGCAGCAGGTCACCGTGAACCTGGCCGTGGTGGATGACGCGGGCACGCCCGTTGAGGCGATTGTGCCGATTGATGTGGAGGTCCGCGACGCCGCGGGTCAGCTCGTGGAGTTCAGCGGCTACTACGGGGCGAAGGACGGCACTCAGAAGCTCACGCTCGATATCGCGCCCAACGACCGTCCCGGCATGTGGCAGGTGCGGGTGACGGAGCTGGCTTCGGGCCGCGTCGGCCACGCCTACTTCCGCCTGGGTGAGTAGCTAAAGACAGAAGTCACAGTACGAACAGAGCCCGGCCGGATCATTCGGCCGGGCTTTCTTTGTGTCACAAATTCCCTGGGCGGTCAGTCCCCTGAATCCAGCTCCAGCACCGGGCCGTTCAGAACCGCTGAATATTCTTCTGCCAATTCCGGCATCCCCAGGACTTCGAAGACTTCCCGCCACCGCTTCCTCTGGTTCTCGTGCACCAGCACGGGCTCGAAGCCGAGGTTGAGATAGGTCTTAATCGCCGGAAGGCGGAAGTCGTCGGTTGTCAGCACCGCCTCCTCGAAGCCCTCGTCACGCAGCCGGTGCAATACCGCCAGGCTCACCTGGTAGCCCAGCCTTTTCCCCCGATGGCCGGGCTTTACGCCAACCATGTGCACATATCCGGTATTCTCGCCCCATTTCTCCATATACCACGCCGTAGCCGTCGCCACCGCCTCGCCCTTATGGCAGATAAAGAAGAGCCTCTCGGGCTGAAAGGCGTCGTGGGCGCCGATGCGTGTGCCGAACTGTCCGCGTGGCACCTCACGGTCGAAGGCATCCGCAACGATGTTCTCCCATGCTCGCTCATCACCCGACTGGAAGGTTCGCAGCTGGTAGCCTTCGGGCAGTTGAAGCTCCGGTAAATTCTTCAGGTCGGGCCGTTTCATGGTAAGCTGCGGCTTCTGCGGCGTGTTCTGGGGCATCTTGTAGCATCCTTCTCTGCTGGTTTCGTGACGGTGACCCGTTGAAAGCTTACTCGCGAGCCTGTTTGACGTCAACCGTCCGGTCGGGCGCGCAGGTGACGCTCTGGGTGCTCCCGTTGGGCCAGGTGATTTCAGCGGTGACGCTGTCGCTGTGCGAACCGAGGCCGAAATGCACCACTGGATCGTTCTGGTTTCCCTCACCCGTTGAGCTTGCGACCTGGCGGGTCAGCACGCGGTCGCCGAGAGAAATGCATACCTGTGTTCCGATCGCCGGCCCCACCGCCTCCAGCTTCAGCTTCAGCCAGTGGCCTCCATCGGTGCGGTTTTCGTACAGCTTCCCGGCGGTGAGCAGGTCGAGATCGCCGTCATTGTCATAATCCGCCCATGCGGCCTGGTAGGTCTTCTCGCCCTGGATACCCGCGTCGGCGGTCACGTCCGTGAAGTGCCAGTCGCCGTCATTGCGATACAGGACACAGTGATCGCCAGAATAGACGGTGGAGAAGAATAAATCAAGATCGCCGTCGTTGTCATAATCGCCCAGCGCCGGGCTGGCGTACGACTCCTGCCATTTCAGCCCCGCACCGTCACTTTTGTCGGTGAAGTGATAATCGGGCGGCCCCTCGTTTTTCAGAAACTGCGGCCGGTCCTGGTAATCCGGCGGATGGCTGAAATTGCCGACGAACAGGTCCAGGTGACCGTCGTTATCCAGGTCTCCCCAGGCCGAGCCGATGGTGTGCCCGCAGACGGGGTAGCTGATGCCACCGGTGTAGTTGATGAACGATTTCGGGTTGCCCATCACGCCGTATGTATCGGAGACGTTGACGATGTTCATATTCCCGTCATTTCGCCACAGCAGATTCGGCTGGAGGCGGTAGTTGGATACATAGATGTCTGAATCGCCGTCTTCGTCAAAGTCCGCGCAGGTCACGCCACGGGCGGACAGCTTTTCATCTTCCGATTGCCGCCAGTGCTCGCGGAAGGTTGCATTTCCCCGGTTGATGAGGATAATGTCCGGATAGACCTCTTCCTGCCAGGTTTCGTACCCGCCGACATACAGGTCCACAAAGCCGTCGAGGTTGATATCCACCCACGCCGCACCGCGGGACTTGATATCGCTGATATCGGGAATGCCCTCGCTGGCGTCGGTGAAGGTGCCGTCACCGTTGTTGATGAAAAGATATCCCCGCCCGCCCCAGATAAACAGGTCGGGATTGCCGTCGTTATCGGCATCGCCCCATGTCGCGCCATTGCCGACCTTCGGAAGCCCCGCCTGTTCGTTGGCGGCTGTAAAGGTGCCGTTCCCCTCGTTGTGAAATAACCGCCCGGAGATGTACACATCAACCA
>JBKHJK010000028.1:0-10744 GCA_046538215.1 Armatimonadota bacterium | reverse complement strand
GTGCTGGAGCATGTCAGCCATAGCGGAAAACAGCTCTACTGGGTCAACCAGATGGTGCCGCTGAGCGACCAGCGCACCTACGACGAGCTGAAGGTCGAGAGTCCCAGCAGTGTTGAATACCACGACTACCAGCCCGAGGTCATGGATCTGCTGAAAGACCGCAAATCTCAAAAGAACCTGCTGTGTCGGGAGGCAGGCAGCTTCAATGAGTTCATGGCGAGACTCCACGAGCGGCTCACACGCAAGCGTCGCTCACAACGCGGCCGCCGCGACCTGACACTGCTCAAAGGCGGCCCCTACAGGTTCCTCGACCATTTCCGGTCCGAAGATGCTGACTTCTTTTTCGGCCGCGATGAAGCCATCGAGGAAATGATGCAGCGTCTTAAAGACAACCCGCTGACGGTTCTGTTCGGTCGCTCCGGGGTGGGAAAAACCTCCCTGCTGCGCGCCGGAGTTATCGCAGGACTGCACAAACAGAGCGAAGAAGCAAGCGGAGAGGACCTCGAACAGGCCCCCTGGCTGGCCGTCTATGCCCGCTGTCTTGACGACCCCATCGAACGAATGCGCGAAGCCACGCTGGAGGCCGTCGAAGAGATCGGCTATGAACTTGAAGAGGTACCCGACACCGACAGTCTCCTCGATTTCATGCGATACATTCACGATGAAACCGGGCGGCGGATCGCGGTCCTGCTGGATCAGTTTGAAGAATACTTCGTGCGCCTTGGGGACAAGGTGAAGGAAAACTTCCTTGACGAACTCACCGGCTGTCTGAATGCCGAGCCAGAGTTCTTGCATTGGACAATCAGCCTCCGGGAGGACTACGTCGGGGCGCTGTACGACCTGCACAACCAGATCCCCGACATTATGCATAATATGTACCGGCTGAAGAAGCTGACACCCGAGCAGGCCAAGGATGCCATCGTCAAGCCCGCGCAAAACTTCGACCTGCACATTGAGCAGGAACTCGTTGAAGCGCTCATAGAAGATCTCAGCCGCGAGGGCGTGGACCCCGCACAACTGCAGATCGTCTGTGATCGGCTGTACGAAGCCAAGCCCTCCGGCCAGCACACAATGGGGCTGCATACCTATGAGGAACTGGGGGGCGCCAAGCGCATTCTCAGCGAATACCTTGACTACGCCCTCGGACAGTTCAGCTTCCGCGACCGGCGTGTTGCCCGGGACATCCTCAAGCACATGGCCTCCTCGTCAGAGGTCCTGGCCACGCAGCCGATCGAACGCATCGCCGACGAGCTGGGCTCCAACCGTGACGACATCGAGCGGGTGCTTGCCCGGCTGGTGGATTTCCGGCTGGTGCGATCGGTGGGCGACGACCGCCACCGCCTCTACGAGCTGGTGCACGATTATCTGAGCAATGAGATCCAGGACTGGATGTCTGAAGAGGAGATCAACAGGCAGGATGTCCAGGATCTTATCGCCCGCGAGCTTAATAACTACCAGAAGTTCGGGCTCCTCATCGGCCCCGAAGAGCTTCGGATCATCAACGAGCATCGCGAAAACCTCAAGCTGTCGCCCGAGGAGCTGGAACTCATTCTTCGCAGCGTGGCTGTGCAGGATGAAGAGGTGGACTATTGGTTTGACCGGATTGACGAGCTTGAGGATCGCAAGCAGGTTCTGCTGAGGGAGCTTCTGGAGAGCGAAGATACCAACGTCCAGCGAATTGCTGTCGATGCCATCGCCGATTCGCCGGGCATGATCTACGCTGCGCGGCTGGTGAAGCTTCTGGACAGCGATGACCGGGAGCTTCGTGAGAGCGCAATCGAAGCACTGCAGCAGCTAGAACGGCCACTTACACAGCTTTTGACAGAAGGGAAAATAAGCCACAGAATCGTGGCGGCAAGAGCGCTCGGCGCCCTGAAAAGCTCGCGGGCCGTTCCGCAGCTCATCGAGGCACTGGATGAGGCCGACGTCCGCCTGCGTGATACGATCACCGAAGCACTCGTTGATCTTGACGACCCCTCCGCCGCCGACCAGCTTCTGCGGCGTTTGAATGGTCGTCAGGGGCTCTCATGGGCCGGAGTGTACACCCTTGCGGTCCTGTGCAGCCATCATGACGAGGCCATCGGAAACCTCCAGCAGGCCCTCAAGCAGGCTCCGGAGGCCGTGAAGCTGCTGTACGCAAACGGCCTGGCCGAGGCATATCTGCACGAACTGGATCAGGCCCGCAAGCACCTCAGTCGTGCCCGTGAGCTTGCTGACACCAAAAAGGCCGTCCAGTATGTCGAGGAGGGCCTCGGAGAGCTCCAGGAGCGTGAGCGGAAGGCCACCGAAGCGGCAGATGTGTGGATCTGCTTTCAGGGCAACCCAAAGCATACCGGTCACCGTTCGGAGGATTTCGGGCCGAAATTGAGGAGACGCTGGACCTTCGAGACAGACGACCTCGTCATGGCTTCACCGGTGCTACACGGCAATTTCGTCTATGTGGGTTCTCGCGACGGCAGGCTGTACGCTGTTGACGCCGGCCGAGGCAATGAACACTGGTCTTTCGACACCGGCGATCAGATTGAATCCAGCGCCGCTGTTTCCAACAACCGCGTTTTCGTGAGTGCCACCGACGGCGTCCTGTACGGTCTTGACGCCAAGACCGGCCGGGAAATATGGCAGCATCGTCTCGGCAGGGCCATGCGGTCCTCCCCTGTAGTCATGGATTCGAAGGTATATGTGGGAGAATCAGGCGGCACTGTGACGGCTCTCAGCGGTGAGCAGGGAGAAATTCTGTGGCACATTCACACGGACGGTGAAGTGACCTGTTCGCCGGCGATATATGAAGACCTGGTTATCTTTGGTTCGTGGGACGGACGGATCCGCGCCTGTGATGTGAACGAAGGGCAGCTCGTATGGTCGTATGCCACCGACGGCCCGGTCGCCTCGACGGCCACGGTGCAAAACGGCATCGTCTGCGTCGGATCTGATGACGCCAACATTTACGGCCTGCGTGCTGAGGACGGCGAGATCCTGTGGCGGCGCCCGGTCGGTGGTTACACCCGCTCCTCTGCCGCGGCCACCGACGACCTCTTCGTCATCGGCTGTCATGACGGCCTTCTGTACGGCCTGGAGGCTGAAACAGGTGAAGTCATGTGGACAGCGGAAACGAAGGACGAGATCCTTGCCTCCGCCGCCATCGCGGGATCCACGGCTTTTTGCGGCTCGATTGATGGGGCCCTGTATGCACTCTCCATCGAAGACGGCGAGATTCTGTGGAAGCAGGAGACACTGTACGGCATCTATTCCTCCCCCGCCATCGTCGGGGAGATGCTTTATATCGGTATGGAACATTACGACCTGATCGCATTTGAGACGGAAAGCTGATGATGAGACGCCCAGGCTTTGGGAACATGCCGCCCGTGCCCGATCCCGGCCCACAGACGGTTGTCAGTGGCCGGGCAACTGTGCGTTTGTGGGTCGGTGTTGCAATCACGGTCGCAATCATCGCCGCACTGTGGGTGCCCCTCGATATTGAAAGCCACCTGACACAGATGCGGCAGCAGTTCGTGGCACTGCGGTATATCCAGAAGGCGTCACAGGCGGCCATAGCTCCGCCGGTACAGCGCAAGAAAATCATTGGGATGGCTGATCGCGCGCTTGCTGCCAATCCCGATGATGCAATGATCAGGCGCCGGGCGGCGACCACCTACATGTCCGTGCGGGCATACGACGAAGCCATCGAAATCCTCCGGGGACTGCCGAATCGCGGTCTCATCATGGATTCGTATCTCGGCCATTGCCTTCTCGCATCGGGTGAGCTGGAGGCCGGTGAAAAGGTCATGCAGAGCGTGCTCTCCAGGGCGAAGCTCCAGCGCCGCAAGGGAACCATGGCCCCGTCCACCTATGCCGTCCTCCTGAATTCAGTTGGATACGGCTATTCCGTCGGGGGCATCCGGCTGAACGATGCCCGCAGCCTGTTGCGGGAGGCGCTGGGCATCCAGCCACTTCAGCCCGCCTTCATTGACAGCCTCGGATGGATCTATTACAGTCTCGGAGATTTCCACGAGGCGCTTTTTTACCTGGAGCGTGCGGTGCGCCTGATGGGCCCGCAGGAGAACGCCGAAATCTACTATCATCTCGGCGCCGCGTATGCGCGAATGGGGCGTGTGCGGAAGGCAAAAAGGGCGCTTCAAAACTGCCTGAGACTGGAGCCGGATTTTGAGAAGGCCAGAGACGAACTCGAAGTCCTGGGACTGAAGCTGCCCAACCCCCCCTGCGTTTGGAATGCTGCGTCGAAAAATTCTTGAGAAGGAGTTGCTTGTTGATGAAGATTTCCCGCAGAGTCGCCGGTATATCACCGTCTCCGACCATGGAGGGGGCAAAGAAGGCTGCCCGGATGCGTGCAGAGGGTCTTGATGTGCTTTCATTTGCTGTGGGTGAGCCGGATTTTCCGACACCCCAAAATATCGTTGCCGCCGCAAAGCGCGCGCTCGACGACGGGAAGACAAAATACACCAACGCCTCCGGCATTGATGAGCTGAAGCAGGCCGTTGTGGATTCGACGCGCGACAGCATCGGCGTCGGATACGGCCCGAACCAGGTCTGTGTCAGCAACGGGGCAAAACACGCCCTCTCAAACGTCTTCGCCACCCTGCTGGACCCAGGTGATGAGGTCATCATGCTTGCACCGTATTGGGTGACCTACCCGGAAATCATCGGGGTGTATGGTGGACAGATCGTCCCCGTGATGACATCGGGTGAAAACGACTTCCAGCCGGATCTTGATGAAGTGGCCGCCGCCGTCACCGAAAGCACCGTCGCCATCTGCATCAACAGCCCCAACAACCCGTCGGGTGGCGTGCTGGCCGATGAAATACTGGAGGGTCTTGCGCAAATCGTTGTTGACAACGACCTTGTGATGGTCTCCGACGAGATATATAAGGCCATTCTTTTCGACGGGCTGGACTACACGAGCCCGGCGAGTTTGCCGGGGATGAAGGAACGCACCATCATCATTGACGGGGTGGCCAAAAGCTATGCCATGACCGGCTGGCGCATCGGCTGGAGCATTGCAGAGCCCGAGTTCATCAGCGCCATCGGCAGCCTGCAGAGCCAGCAGACCTCCAACGCCAATTCGATCGCCCAGTGGGCGGCTGTGGAGGCGCTGACAGGGCCGCAGGAGGCCGTCGAAGAGATGCGGGACGCCTTCGAAAAGCGCCGCGATTACATCATCCCCGCTCTCCGCGACATCCCCGGGGTCGAGTGTGCGATGCCCCACGGCGCCTTCTACGCCTTCCCCAATATCTCGTCATTCTTCGGACAAACTCTGGGCGACACAGAAATCAACACATCGCAGGATATGACCAGCTATCTGCTGGAAAACGCCCATGTAAGCATGGTGCACGGCTCGGCATTTGGCGCCGAAGGATACATGCGCCTGAGCTTCGCCTGCAGCATGGAGGAAATCGAAGAGGGCGTTGACCGCATTGCAGACGCACTGTCGCAATAGACCAGTTCACGATACGCTGCCGATAGGAGGATTCAATTGAGCCATACTGTAACAATCATTCCCGGGGACGGGATTGGCCCGGAAGTCACTGGAGCCATGCGCCGATGTGTTGACGCCACTGGCGTTGACATTGACTGGGAGGTCCAGCAGGCCGGCGCCGAGGTGATGGACGATTACGGCACACCACTCCCCGACCAGGTCATCGAGTCGATCAGGAAGAACAAAGTTGCCATCAAGGGCCCTGTCACCACGCCGGTAGGCACCGGATTTCGCAGCGTGAATGTGGCCCTCAGACAGAAGCTGGACCTGTACGCATGCGTCCGTCCGAGCAAGTATTACGAGGGTGCCAAGTCGCGCTATCCCGAAGCGGATCTTGTGGTCGTGCGCGAAAACACCGAGGACCTCTACGCCGGCATCGAGTTCGAGTTCGATACCGATGAGTGCATGGAGATTATCAACACGGTGTGCGAGTTGGGTGACGATGCCGATATACGGGGTGATTCGGGCGTCAGCATCAAGCCGATTTCGATCATGGCCTCAAAGCGGATCGTCCGCTTCGCCTTCGACTACGCGCTGGCCAATGACCGGCGGAAGGTCACGGCGGTGCATAAGGCAAACATCATGAAGTATTCCGACGGGCTGTTTCTGGACTGCGCCCGGGAGGTTGCCGAAGAATACGCAGACACGGACATCGAGTTCGAGGACCGGATCGTGGACAACATGTGCATGCAGCTTGTCCAGAAGCCGGAGCTGTATGATGTGCTGGTGCTGCCGAATCTGTACGGAGATATCGTCAGCGACCTGTGCTCCGGGCTGGTCGGCGGCCTCGGCGTCGCACCCGGTGCGAATATCGGGCACGACTGCGCGGTCTTCGAGCCAACACACGGGAGCGCCCCGAAGTATCAAGGGCAGAATAAGGTCAACCCGACGGCAACGATTCTCTCCGGCGTGCTGATGCTCCGCTATCTTGAAGAGAAAGATGCGGCCGACAGGCTCGAAGACGCCGTCGCCGCC
The DNA here is from genome assembly GCA_046538215.1 of Armatimonadota bacterium. Lineage (GTDB taxonomy): Bacteria > Armatimonadota > Zipacnadia > Zipacnadales > UBA11051 > JBKHJK01. Next base: position 4,278 of record JBKHJK010000028.1, on the reverse strand, counting down.
GTCATCCGCGAGGGCGAGAATGTCACCTACGATATGAAGCCCACGCGGGACGATCCGACAGCGGTAGGCACCTACGAAATGGCCGAGGCCATCATGGCCGAAATCGAGGGCTGATATACCGCCCTGACCATCAAAAGCACAACGGCCTGCCCGGAGATGGGCAGGCCGTTTCTGTGAGTGTGTACCAATGCTGGGACTGCTATTTATTCCAGCACTCGCGGATATAGGCGATGTCTGCGGCAAGCTCCTTTTCGAGTTCGTCCAGCGGAAGCTCCCCGGTGCCGCGGCGGACGAACTCGATTTCGATGAAGCCGTCCCAGCCGACGCCCTTCAGCGCCTCGATTGTCGCCGCCCAGTCCACGTCACCGTCTGCCAGCGACCGCCCCTCGCGACCCTTTTCAGTGTTGGTGGAGTTCTGGGCGTGGATGTTGAGGATATGCGGCTGCAGGATGCGAATCTCCTCGGCGATCCGGCTGGTGGCGGGGCTTGCCGTCTGGAAGTTGATCTTCAGGGCGTCGTGGGCGACCTCGTCAAGCACGCGCTGGCAGCCCCACAGGGTATTTGTGACTGTGTTGGCGTGCCTTTCCAGGGTCAAAAGAACGCCCTGGTTGCTCACAATGTCACACGCCTCGCGCAGATCCGCGATCAGCGTTTCCCACTGCTCGATGGTGGTGTCTTCTGAATCCTGCGATCCCGCCCAGATGCGCATGGCCGGAGAATTGAGCTTCTGTGTGATCGCCAGGTCCGCAGCGAGGGTCTCAAAGAAGTCGTCGGAGCCCACGCGCGCATAGGATCCGTACTGCGGAGCCGACAGCCCCACCTCTTTCATCGCCTTCGCAAGCCCGGTGACGTGCTGCAGGTCCTGCGGGTCGGGGATATGCGGCGCCTGTCCCCACACTTCGATCCCCTCGGCTCCCACGCGCCGGGCGGTGTCAATAACGTCGAAAATATCCATCCGATCTTTCCAGATGATGCTGCAAATGCCAACCTTCACGGCAATTCTCCTTTACGACGGTGTCAGCGATCGGTTTGCCTGTTAATTGTTCGATTTTGGAAGATACGGGATCATGCGGCGGACGAGGTTGGAAATCGGCATACTCTGTAGCCACACCCGGCCGGGACCACGAACGGTTGCCAGAAACAGCCCCTCGCCACCGAAGAAGACGTTGCGGATGCCCTTGACCATCGAGATATTAAAATCAACGGTGGGGTCCATCATTGCCAGGTGGCCGGGATCGAGCTTCAGTGTCTGTCCGGATTCGAGGTTGTATTCGGTGATTTCTCCCGCGAGCTCTGCAAATGCGATGCCCGGGCCGGTGACACGCTGCAGGAAAAAGCCCTCGCCACCAAAGAGACCGGCGCCCAGGCGTTTGTGAAAATGCATGTCAAGGGTTACCGAGCTTTCGGCACACATGAAGGCGTCCCGCTGCAGAATAAGCTCCTGGCCGTCTTTCAGAGGATTGGCGATGATATTGCCGGGGAATTCTGATGTGAAGGTGATATAGGCGCTGGGTGCGGTGGCTGTGTAATCAACCAGGAACAGCGACTCGCCGCTGACCATCCGCTTCAGGCCACCGAGCACACCGCCCTTCATGTTGGTGTTCATATCAATACCCTCGGTCATCCACGCCATCCCGCCGGATTCAGTATATACGGATTCTCCGGCATTCAATTCCACTTCCAGCGTGGGCAGAACGGTCCCTCTGATTTCATATTCCATGACAGGCCTCCTGAATTGATTGGATACGGATACGATTGCAGCCTCACACTCCCCGGCCACAGACTATAATTCGCGCATACCGGTTCGGTTCCCTTTAATCGGCCAAATCCGAACAAGGGAAACACTGTGGCATAACGGAACTAATTAAAGATACATAGACGTCGGAACGGGGAGCCAAACAATGGTTGCCAGGTATCTAAATGTCCGCCCCCTACTCGTTATTGCGCTCATCGCTCTTACCTGTACGATGAGCTCCTGTAGCCACCTGGAGAACCTCTGTGCGGCACAGCAGGGCGCCAGCATCTCCGGCCCGAAAAATGCCTCCGGCAGCCGGGGACAGCCAAGCTGTGTCATTGACGAAGAGGTGTCCGACTACGGCCGCCACCACGGTTACGGATACGCGTATCTCGATACCCCGACAGTCGTGCAGCTCCCCCAACCCGCGCCGATCAATGCGGTCGAGGTGATCTTCCTGGACATCGGCCCGCGGGCGTGGACGTACACTGTCAGTGTTTCTCAGGACGGCGAAGAATGGACGCAGGTGGCACAGCAGACCGAGCTGATCTGCGGATGGCGGCTTCATCGGTTTGAGAAGATAACCGCACAGTATATCCGCCTCGATGTCACCGGTGTTGCAGGCGGTCTCAACAGCTATCAGCTCATCGAGCTCGCTGCCTGGAATCTGTCCCAAAACGTCTCGCTCACGCCCATCAGCCGCGCGTGGAAGGCCGCAAAAGACCGGGCCATCGAGCGGGATGTTGCCATGCTGGAGGCGGATGTCGCCCAGGAGCTTCTGGATGACCCGGTGGAGTTCTCCCGCGCACAAAAGCTCCAGGACGGCGAGCATTTCCACACCACGCTGTTCGATGGCACCAGCGCCCTGGTGTTTCGCGACGGTGACGCCTTTGTCGTCGCAATTGATGACAACGGCGACATAACCCCGGACGATACCGCCCCGGACATGGTTGAGGACTGCCTGGCCGTGGACCTCGGCCGCGACGGCGTGCTGGATCGCGTGTTTGATTATAACGATGACGACGGCGACGGCGTGGCGGAGACAATGGTGCAAAAATACATCCATTTCAGCAACTGGGGAGACATGCCGTTCATGGTGCTGGTGCGCGACTTCGATCAGGGGCCGCTGCGCTTCTGGCACCTGCAGGATTATACCTACTGGCAGCGCACGTGCCAGTGGCAGTGCGACTTTGCGGGTGATGGTTACTTCGCCATGTTCGAGCGCGAAAATGGCCGCTGGGCGCCCTCGCGCGAAAACCCCTTCTGCTTTTACAGCACCGATGACGATCCGCTGCCCGAAGAAACCGTGCGGATTGTGTGCAACGGTGACAGGATTCACTCCGCCCGCTACAGCATCAACGCAGATAACGATTCATGGGAGCCGGAGCTGTACGACTACGACGTGGGCATTACCTGCCTGGGGGAGCAAACGCTGCCACAGGATGCGACGACAACCTTCACCACGCGCGGCGGGGAGGAGACCGCACCGTTTTTGAGCTGGGAACACACGCGCCAGACCGTCCGCTCGCTGCCGTGGGACCGGTGCCTGTTCATCTGGGATGAAAACGACAGCAACACCGCCCGCCGCGCACCGGAGCACGAGCGGTGGGAGGGGATCCTCAACTCCCGGTATCGCGATTTCCCGCAGGAGGGCGGGCCTCCCTCCGGGCGCATCAACGACCGCTTTGAGCTCGATTCGGATTACTCCGGCCAGATGCAGCTTTACTACTGGCCCGCCGACGGCCGCCTGCATCTGCTCGGCGCGGAAGTGGGGACGCTCGAGGTTGACTGGAATTACGACGACAAAGCAGACATAACCATCGAATACGCCGATACCGATGACGACGGACTATTCGATGAGCGCCGAATCCAGTACGCAGATAACCGCCTCAAGGACCGCACAATCAGGGGGCCACGAAAGTATCGGCCGATGGATGCAGATGGGAATCTGCAACCGCTGACATATTCATACGACACAGTGCACCCGTTCTGGATGCAAAAGCTGGAGCACAGATATGACAGGGGCCCGCGCTTGCTGGCAGCGATTCAGACGTTTGCGCGGCAGGCAGGCGTGGAGCTGACAGAGGACCCGATGGAGTTTTACAGATCGGCGGGGCCGGATGAATGCTTCGAGATTGAGAAGCTGCGGGCAAGTCGTGAATCAGAGCGCTATTACTGCGACGTGGCGATCGAGCTGGCCCTCGCACACCTCATGGCGAAGATAGACGGGGAGCTGCACAGGCCGCTGCGCCGGGCGCGTGGATGGTGGGACCGTGGCGAGCTTCGGCGGGCGACTCAAGAGCTGACAGAGGCGCTGCCGGAGGAGTGACCACAACAAAAAGCGCCCCCGCCACAGCGACAGGGGCGCTGAACTCTGTCGTATGTTCATCAGTGTTGCTGGTACGTTGGATGTCGCACTCCAGCAAACGAGAGCAAAACATCCCCGTGGCTGAGCCCCCTTTGGAGTTTGGCACACGACGCCAAACGTCCCCGCAGCTGGCAGACGACGCCAGCATCTGGAGTTTTGTACATACCACCAACAG
>JBKHJK010000027.1:0-10750 GCA_046538215.1 Armatimonadota bacterium | reverse complement strand
GTGCGACATTGCTTTTCGGGCGATACCGAAACCATGCAGGCCTATCTTGATCTGGACTGCTGGCTCGGAATTGCCGGACCCGTGACCTATCCCAATGCTGCAAAACTCCGCGAGGTTGTCGCCGCCGCTCCTGAAAACCGCCTCGTCGTTGAAACCGATTGTCCGTGGCTTCCACCGCAGGGCCACCGGGGCAAACGCAATGAGCCCGCCCTCGTGTGCGATATCGCACAAAGGGTGGCAAAGGTGCGAGAAACAACGCTACAAACCGCTGCAGACATGACAACCGCAAACGCACGTGCCCTGTACGGCCTCGGCTGATAATCAAGAGTCTCCACAGAGTTTTCCACAATTTCTTCCCGAATGCGTACAAAGCCCTTTGAATCCACCGGCCACGCCCGTTTTTTACACAGGTTTTCAGACAATGTGGAAAAGATATTCGGGTTTTCCACAGCTTTCCACAACGCGCTCAACCCCTGGCACTGCAGGGCTTTCGGCGATTCCTGTGGATGAGTGATTAAAAAACCCCGTTCTTGCACAGAATATTCCACAGAATTGTGCACAAGAAAAAATGCCTGGCTGTGGAAAAACTCCGGGACCACCGCTGAGGCCCTCGATGGAAAGGTTATCAACAAATAGCAGAGGAAATGAGAGAGTGCTTATGGGCCCAGAATCGGGCCAAAGCGCAGGTAGAGACAGATTCTGCATCAGGCGCGGAGGAGATTGCGGAGTGCCTCGACCACCTCGTCAACAGTGATGTCATCCATACTGCCGAGATGGGGCCCCGGGGTGCCGTCACTGTCGGGGTTTTTGTGCCACAGGACGGTGTGTATATCGCCGATCGGACCGGTCAGATGAGGGTTGGTGGGCCCGAAGAGAGCGATAGTGGGAATGTCGAGGGCGACGGCGATATGCAGGGGGCCGGAATCGCAGCTCACCAGCAGATCCAGACGGTTGATGAGAGCCACCAGTCGGGCGATGTCGGTGTGGCCGGCAGTGACTGCCGCCGGGCCGTCAATACCCCCCGCGATTGCCTCAGCCAGCTCCCGGTCTGAAGGAGCGCCGGTGATGATCCAGTTTACGCCCTGGATGCTGTTGGCGGCCTGTACGAAGCGTGCGGGCTCCCACTCCTTGTCCGCTCGCGCGGTCGTCGGGTTGATGCCGACGAGGGGCCGGCCGTCACGCATGCCATGATCTGCCAGGAACGTGTTCGTCCACTGCGCCGCCTCCGGATCAACGGCCAGGCCGAAGGTGATTTTTTCAGGCGCCGCTCCCAGGTGGCGGGCCACTGCGAGGTAATACTCGACCGCGTGGATCTGTCCGTGCGGCGAGACCTGCTCATTGACAATCAGGTTTGACAGCTCGCGCTGGTGCCCTTCAATACCGATTTTCCGCGAGGCTCCGGAGAGCATCAACACGACAGCACTCTTCAAAAGACCCTGAAGGTCAATTGCCCAGTCAAAGTGGCGACTGTGCAGCTCGCGGTAAATAGTGCGGAGATCGGAAATGACCTTCAGAGGATTTTCGAGGGGGTGGCGCACGGCGATGATCTCGTCGAGAGCGCTGTGTCCGTCCAGTACCTGTTCGAACCGCGTTTCAACGACCCAGGCGATGTAGGCGTCCGGATATGTCTCCCGCAGCGCACAGGCGACGGGCATGGCGTGAATGATATCACCCAGCGAGCTTCGCTTGATGATCACAATTCTCGGAGCTTCTCTTTCAGCTCCTCTGCCAGCCACCTGCGACATCTCTGTGTTTTCTGTCTTCGAGATGGTGCTCATGTATCACATAACTCCCGGGGCGCTATCTCCCGCTGGCCGCTGCCGGTTTCATCCACAAGCAGCGAAATCGCATCCTTCACCTGCTGCACTTTCAGTTCACCCATACACTCCCGGGCGTCACAGGCGGGCATGCGCGAAAGATAGTAACAGGGCGCTTTGGGACACAGGCTGTCTGCAATGACCGCAATGCCACGATCTGTCCACGGGCGCCATTTTTTGGGATTGGTTGGCCCGAACAGACCGATGACAGGGATGCCAACCGCCGCCGCCATGTGCATCGGCCCACTGTCATTGGACACAACAATGGACGCGTCCCGCAGAAGCTCGATGCTCTGGCGGATACTGGTGCGCCCGGTGAGATCAATGGCGGTCTCCCCGAGCATGTCGGCGAGCTGCTCACCGATATCCTGTTCAAAAGCTGCGCCGATGATAACCACTCTCATGCCCAGTTCGTCGCACAAATATCTGCCAATTTCGGCAAAACGTGCAACCGGCCAGCGCTTGACCGGCCAGTTTCGGGAGCTTCCCGGCGCAAGCACGGCATAACTGTCGGTCTTTGCAACCTGGTTGTCGGCCAGCAGTCCGGCAGCACTCTCGGCCGCCTCCGGGTCCTTCCACAGGCTGATATGCATGTCCTGCGCCTGGACGCCGAAGCTGGCGACGATGTCGGAGAAGCAAAGCGCCTCATGCCGGTCGGGATCCCGTCGAGCCGAATGGGTGTACAACCGCCCGCGGTTGCCGTGTGGCATATCAAAGCCCGCTCGAATGACGGCACCGCTGACGAAGGCCAAAAGTGATGTAATATTAAAATACAGATCCAGATCCACCGCGATTTGAGGACGTATCTGGCGCATCACCACAGCGGCGCGCACAAACTGCACCGGCCCCGTGAGCAGAACCTCTTTCAGCCCCCCGAAGCCGGTGAGCTCAAGCACCTCAACCCGGTCAATAAACGGCTGTCCGATGAACACATCCTCGTTGCGCGGCGTGCACACGACCGTCAGCGCCGCGTCGGGATATTTGTGCTTCAAAGCCCGGATGGCCGGAAGCGCAAGGATGCCATCACCCAGACAGCACATCTTCAAAACGAGAATTGACTGTATATCCAGCTCCGAAATATCGGCGCGGTACCGCGAATTCAGCAGGCGGCGCAGGCGGCCATAGAGAGCCACCAGAAATATCAGCGGGCGCCCCAGTACCATATCCAGCAGTTTGCCGCCGGCGTTGCTCTGCATCTCAAAGACTACTCCCGGTCATCCTCCGGTTTCAGATCGCGATGTATCCAACGGATCCGCAGCAGGTCGAACACCATTTTTGGACCGTCCACCCACATATTCACCTTCGTATCCGGCGAATTACGCCAGTGGACGGGAATTTGTGCGATCTGCAGGCCCAGACGCCGGGCGATAAATACAAGCTCTGCGTCAAACGCCCAGCCGGTCAACCTGCGGTATGGCAGTATCTGTGTAACGGCCTGGCGGGTAAAGGCCTTGAAGCCACACTGGCTGTCAGGAATCCCCGGCAGCAGGACGATCTGGTTGAAAAGCCCGAACGCCTGGCCGGCGAGCTGTCTGTGCCATGGCTGCGGTGTCTCAATCACCGAACCCGGCAGTTGCCGGGAGGCGATGGCGACATCCGCACCATCGCGGATTGCTTCCAGGAGCCGGTCCGCCTCGTGAATCGGTGTCGAAAGATCGGCGTCGGAAAACAGCCGAACCTCCCCGCGGCTTTCCTGCAGTCCCCGCACAACTGACAGGGCCTTCCCCCGGTTTGGGTCGTTTCTGAGAATCTGGTGAGGGCCGGAACCGTCCAGAATCTCGCGGGCTACCTCTGATGTCCCATCCTCACTGCCGTCGTCAACAACGACGATCTCCCAGGTGAAGTCTCGGTTTTGCAGGTATTGAAGGATGGTGCCCAGCGACGGCGGCAGGCGCTGCGCCTCGTTGTATGCAGGGATTACCACCGACAGCCAGGGATCACGCTTCGCCATTCCCCGCGCTCCTTATCACTACCGCGTTTCTACGGGCACCGGGGGCGTAACACCGCAGCAACCCGTGAGCCTGCGCGTGTCGAACCCACCGAGTAATCATAGGCATTTTACACCAATCCAGCATGGGGGCCAAATGGCAAATTGGCTGCAAGGAACGGTTAACAGCACGCAGCCAGTGTCACGATGCTTCAGGCAAGGATGTCATATTTATCATAGTCCACGGCACCCTCCATGGGCTCGCCCGCAAACGCCGCCTCCAGGGCGTTGACGGTCTGGGTGCCGATCATGTGGTACCCGTAATAGCCCGCACCCGACACATGTGGGGAGATGTACACATTCGGCATGGCCCGGAAGGGGTGATGGGGTTCCATCGGCTCCGGGTCCGTGACATCCAAAAAGACCTGGATCCTGCCGGTCGCCGCCTCTTCGACCAGTGCCGCCTGGTCAATGACGGTGCCCCGGGATGTGTTGACCAGTGTCGCGTTATCCTTCAAAAGCTGAAGCTGCTCGGCGCCGATCATGTGATACGTCGCATCGAGCTTCGGAGCGTGTATCGTCACGTGGTCGGAGCGCTCGAACAGCTCGTTCAGCTCCACCTTTTCCGCGCCTATCTCAGCCGCTGCTTCGGCGGAGATATACGGGTCGTAAAGCAGTAGTTCGCACTCCCACCCCTGCAGCAGGTGGATCACGTGGCGCCCGACGCTGGAGGCACTGACCACGCCGACAGTTGAGCCCAGCAGAAACTGCCCGTTCCAGCGGATATGCGGCGGTCGCCAGGTGCCTGTCTGCCGGATATTCAGCGCCAGGTCCATCCAGCGGTGGGACGCCATCATGATCATCCCCACGGCGCTTTCGGCAACATTGTACGCAATGGCGCCGTTGGCGGAGAAGAGGATGATATTGTTGGGGCGCAGGTAGTTTTCCACAATGTCTTTCGGACAGAGGCCCTTGATGGAGCCTGCTGAATGGGCGATGATCTTCAGATCGTCCGCATTTTTCATAATTTCCGCGGTCATCGGCGGGGCGCCCCAGCCGGTGATAATCGCATCATAACCCGAAATGCCCTCAGCAACCTCTTCGGAGGTGAAGTTGCGTCCAGTGTCGTTGACGGTCGTATCAAACTCCTCCAGCATGCGCTGGTAATCATCGTCGGTGAAAATCCGCTGCGTGTGAGATTCAGGTTGAATGTACCAGATCTTCGGCGTGCTCATGACAACCGCTCCCGTGCGTCAGTTTTTTTTGCTATATTTGCCAGAACCGAAGCTTTCATCTTGTTCGGTATGACGCTGTCCTATACCTCCGATGTCCACAATAGTCGGTTATGTGGTATAAATGAGGGATAATTGCAACTGTATCCTGTCGAACGCAGATTCGACGCAGTTTTCCACAACAAAACGCCTCTACAGGCACTTTGCCACAGAGTTTTCCACAATCAACCAGTTTTCCGGAGGTTGTGGAAAATCCGGCAGCCGCGTCATAGATTGCTGTTCGGCGATATTTCAGCCCAGCCGGTCGTCAGGTTTTCCACACTGAATCAGGCGAAGCATCAATGTGCAAAACCTGCAGGAAACTCCGACAGATAGAGGGCCTCAACCAGCCTCTGAATTCTCCCTTAATACACTCCGTGACACATCATGACGCGCGCATCATGAACACGTAGCCTCCAATCCCGTCCGGCGTATTCCCCGGCCGTCATGCCTTACCGACGCAGGGCTGCATGGAGGGATTGGCGGTGCGGCTGCTGAATATCTGAGGCGACCTGACCCCGTCATAAAGAGTGCCGGTCGGAGGAGAAGCGATAATGCAGCTTTCGTTGAACAGTGTCATACTGGGTGAGTCGCTGGAGTTCGAACAGTATCTGGATCTTGCCGGGCGAACGGGTTTTTCGGGCGTGGATTTCAGTCTGAACGCGTGTCTGCAGATTGTTGAAAAAGAGGGCCTGGAGGCGGTCCGGGATCTATTCGAAGCCCACGGCGTCAGTCCTGCAAGCTGGGGGATCCCGGTGGACTGGAAAGGGCCCGAGGACAGCTACCGCGAGACGCTGGCAGATTTTCCGCGATGGGCGGAGGTCGGCGTGGCGCTCGGCTGCCCCCGTGCCTGCACGTGGATTCTGCCCGCCATCGAGGGGGATCCGGATGAGTTTTACGAGATGGCGGTGCGCCGGTGGCGCGAAATCGGAGAGATCGCCGCAGAACACAACCTCCGTCTGGGGCTGGAATGGGTGGGGCCCGAAACACTGCGGGCGGAGGGAAACGAGTTCATCCACACGATGGACGGGCTGCTGGAGATGGAGGAGGATATCGGCCTCGACAATATGGGGCTGCTGGTGGACAGCTTCCACTGGTACACCGCCGGCCACAGCGCCGATGAGCTGGCGGCGGTGGGGAGCGAGAAAATCGTTCACGTCCATATCAACGACGCGCCCGACCGCCCCCGCGAGAAGCAGATTGACGCTGAGCGGCTGCTGCCGGGGGAGGGCATTATTGATCTTCAGGCCTTCGTGGGGGCACTGGACCGGACGGGATACGACGGCTTCATGGGCATGGAAACCTTCAGCGATGAGCTGAAATCGCTGCCCGTAGAAAAGGCCGCAGGCAGGGCTTTCGAGGCGGGCAGCAGCCTCCTGCAAAGCTACCAGGATTCGAAGTAGCGAGGGCCGCATCATTTGAGTTTCCAGGCTGTCCGTCTGATCCGGTCAGATTATGCGTCATCCTCCGGGGAAAGCTGCCGCCACAATCGGGGGGCGTGAGCAGGGATGTCGTCGGCGATGGCGCGGGTGATTGCTCTGATGTGTTCGGCGGCCTCTTCGCTCAGAGCCGCTTTTGCCACCGCCTCATCGAGCTCGTCGTCATCCAGGATCTGCGGTTGTGCGTTTGCGGGCTGCCAGACATCCAGGAGCAGATCGGTGTATTCCACCGTACGGGGTCCCACCACCACAGGCGATGCGATGTGGATAAGGTCAGCGAGCCTGTCGCCGTTGGGGAAATACATTTCCCACCAGACGGCCTCGGCGTCCTGTTCATAGTGGGCCAGTGTGATGGAGCCTGCAGGAATCGTCACAGCCCCGACCTTGTTATCCTCCGGATTCACATACCGCACGACCACCCAGTCAGCGCCACGGCGCAGCAGGCTGCACTTGAATATCTGGTCGTCCTGCAGCACCCGGTGCCTGATTTCTGTAATCGTTTCGCCCATAACTATCCCCCCACAGCAAGTGTCACGATTCCGGCGGTGATGAGAACTCCCGCGATAATCCGTACCGCCGGCCGACCCTCTTTCAGCCCCACCACCCCGAGGATGATGCCGAAGATGATGCTGATATTGCGGGCGGCCGCGATGTAGGCAACCTCCTCAAACATCATCGCGGCGACCACCAGCGCGTAGGCAGCGTAGAGAAATACGGCGGCCACAAAAACGCTGCCAATATCGCGCTTCAGTGCTGACACCGCCTCCGCAACCCGGGAGCGCCAGAAGATGAAGGGGGTCAGGAAAGCAAAAAGCACGATCTGCATCATCAAAAGATAAGAGACCACGTTCGAGCTCTTCGCCCCGGCCTTATCTATGACGTGATAGACGGCGATCATGGCGGCGGCCGCCAGCGCGAGGCGCACCCCCGGGCCGGCCGGTGATTTCGCAGCATCGTCGTCGCCCTGCAGGTCCGCGGCCAGTGTTGTCGCACCGACGAGAACCAGCACCATCCCGATGATTCCCACCACAGTGGGAACCTCATGCAGGGCCACCCACGCCAGGACGGCGATGATGAGCGGGGCAAGCCCACGTGCGAGGGGATAAACGATTGACAGGTCCCCCTCGTTGTATCCGGCGCTGATAAACCCGACGTAAAGGGCCTGAAAAAACCCTCCGAGAATTGCCAGCCGCCACGCGGAGAGGTCGAGGGGGATATCGAAAAAAAGCCACGCGCCCAGTGACACCAATGCGGAGATAATCGGCACGGCACCGCAGACGCCCCACAGGAAAAAGACGCTGTCGGAAGCGCGCTTGGCGATGTAATTCCACCCGGCGTGCAGGACGGCTGAAATGGTGACCAGAGCGAGTGCAAGCCAGGACATACGCAGGACTCCGGAAACAGAAACAAAAAAGGGGGCCGAGCAAGCCCGGCCCCTCTGTTAGCAAACTGTCATAGTTTACAGTGTTGGTGTCGTGGGCGGGACGTCAAGACCGGGCACCTGCACATCGAAGAAGTCTGAGAACGTCTCGTTGCTCCGGTTGTCCACCGCCCGCACGCGGATGCTGTAGGTCAGGGTCCGGGTGGCGTCACCTTCATCCTCGCGGATGTCATTGGGGTCTATGTCAATGGAGGTCCTGAAGGTCCCGTCTCGTGAGGTCGTTCCCTGAACCATGGGCATATCATAATTCCACTGCTGAATATTGGGGTCGGTGACCTGGGCCTCAACTGTGGCCAGTCCGTCGCCGTCATTGACCGCAGCAGTCACCTGGACGGTTCCGCCCTGCGCATCGAGCGTTTTTGGATTGACAACAACGGTGGTGATCTCCGGAGGCCTGCTGGGGGTGACCGTGAGATTGGCGGTCGCCTGGATATTGCCGATGCTGGCGACAACCTCGCCCTCTCCCTGGTTCAGTGCGGTGAAGTGGCCGGTTGCATCCACCTCGCCAATATTCGATTTAAGATACCACGTCGGCTGAACATTCACCTCGCCCTTGGTGGTCATGATGGTTGCATCAAAGGCGATAATACCGTTCAGATCAACGGTTTCGTTGGTGGGAGTGATGGTCAGGCGCACCGGTGTTCCGAGACCCATGGGCAGGACCGCGATTGTAATATTGGTTTCCTCGTCCGCGCTGATGCCGACATTATTGACCTTTTGATTGCCATAGTCGGAGGTGTTCACGGTCTCGACCATGAGATCAACGGTTCCCGAGGGGCCAACAGGCACATCATCAATTCTGAATCTGCCATTAAAATCCGTCAAGTCAGAGGCAGCGGCGTCCTGGGCGGTCTGAGCAGTGCCTGATGAGGTCGCCGTAACCCGGGCGCCCGGGATGCCCTCCTGTGGGGCGTCGGCCTTCACGACGAATCCCGTGACGGTCGTTGTGTCCGGCTGCGGCGAGGGTTCTGGCTGCGCTTTTTGAGGCGGGCCGTCACCTCCGCAGCCGGCGATGATCAACACGGCCACCGTGGCAATAACAACAATCAGCCGACTATACCGCGACATGCGCAGTCAGCCCCTTCGTCTAACGCTGGATGAGATGAGTATCTGCGTTATCTCTATCGAGAGTAATTGACCGCCATGAGCCGCTGGACCTGTTCGCCTGTCTCAGATTGTGCCCGCACCTTTACAAGATACCGGCCAGATGGCAGCGCGGCCCCATGGTTGTTGCGTCCATCAAATAATATATTATGATTCCCGGCCAAACGCAAGGTATCCTGTTCAACCATCGCCACAGATCGCCCGGCGATATTCAGCACCTCGACAGATGTGCGGCACGAATGCGAGAGGCTGAACACAATGTTCATCCCATTTCCACGCGTCTGCTGGACCGACAGCGTGTTGATCACCAGGCTCCCGGCTGTCTGCTTCGGCTCGACAACAAGCTGCAACGCCCGGGCGGAACTGTGAGCCGTAAACTCATAGGGACCGGTCGTCCGCACGTATCTGCTCTCTCCAGCCGCCGGATCGTGCAGCATCGCCACATAATCGTTCGGAAGGGCGGAAAGATCAGGCAGCGAGACCCTCACACGCGCACCCTCCGGCAGATTGTCCACCTCGATATCCCAACTCCAACTGTCATCGCTCTTCGCCCCGAGGGCGACACCATAGGCTGAGGTGCCAGTATCGGCATTGGCTCCACTCAGGCGGATGCGGGGGCGGTCGTTGATCGGTGGCGGCACAGGAATCGTATAGCTTTGTTTCGCCGTCCCGATGATACTGCAGGTCTCTGTAGCTCCCGCAACATTCAGGACAACCCGGGTGTTCCAGCCTCCGGTCCACGGCACGTCCGTCGTGGTTGACACTGTTTGGGGTTTCATTGTCATGGCACCTGCGCCGCTGACGCCCGCCGGTCGGGAGAGTGTCAGCGTACAGGGTTCCACCACATGGACCCAAAAGCCGGTCCACGGAGGAATAAGGGAGGTGTTTTGCCCGAGATCGGGATAGGCGAGCTGGTAATCGCCGAGTTCGGCGGAGTACACCCAGGCGAATGACCGCATAATTCCCGCATTTTCGGCACTGGCCAGGTCCATCGTATTGGACTGATATGTCACCGTCGAGACTCCAAAGTCCAGTGGCCCGAAGAAGGGATTCGCGAGCTGGTGCCATCCGGGGGTCAGATCAATGCTGAAATCGCCCGCCGGCGCGCTGGTGCCCGTCGGGTTGATGGTCGTCGCCTGCTCCAGCAGCACCCAGAAGCCCTGTCCCAGCTTCAGCTTCAGAATCTCCGGGATGGAGCCGGGGGCATACGTGATGTATCCTTCCTCGGCCGGATCCCACTTTGCCATCTGCAGGTCTTCAGGTGCCACATTGAGCAGCGTGGCCGGATCCCGGTCGGCGGGAACGGCGGCGGGCCCCATGAACAGAAGGCCGGGCCCCACGGTTATCTGGTTATTCGGATACGATTGCACCGGGCCGGTCGCACGAATATTGTGATTCTCGTTTCCGGCGACGTCGGCGACACCTACGGCATAGTAATAGTCAGTGCCGTCTTCGGTCTCATCCATCATGCGGGTGGTGTCCGGGTTGGTGATTTTTTTAATCGCTGTCATGCCGCTGGTGGAAGAGAAATCGCGCTTGTTGCGATAAACATGATATGCCGCAAAATCCGGGGGCGGGGTATATCCCGACCAGTCCAGTTCGATAAAGCCGCCGTCATCATCTGGAACATCGGCAGCCGACAGTTCGGTGATTATGGGAGGCGGCGCATCGTTGCGTGAGGTCACCGGCCCCTCGGTCGGACTGTCGGAATGCTTCGAACCATCCGTCGTCCGCACGATGTAGTAATACTC
>JBKHJK010000026.1:0-10818 GCA_046538215.1 Armatimonadota bacterium | reverse complement strand
ATTCGGAAGTGTACGGCTGGAACGTGAGCTGTGACGCCCGCCTCTATAATGCGCTGGCGGGGCTGCCCACCATCGTCTTCGGGGTTGATGACATCGCTGCAGCGCACGGGCCCGATGAGAAGGTCAAATGGTCAGAAGTCGTGAAGGGTGCCAAGGCAGTGGCACTCGCCCTTGCACGCTGGACCGAATAAGCGGATACCCAACCATTTTAATAGCCTCTGGAGGATTTTCATCATGGCAACATGTCGCGTCGGCGTAGTCGGTGTCGGAACTTTTGGAATTAACCATCTGCGGTGTTTCAGACAGATGGAGTACAACGGCGAAGCACAGCTCGTCGCTGCCGCCGATGTCAACGAAGAGCTTTTGAACGAGCGCACCGAAGAATTCGACTTCATCCCCTATACCAGCCACCAGGAGATGCTCGAAAAGGAAGATCTCGACTGCATCACCGTGGTCACACCCGATCCATACCACAAAGAAATCACCATTGATGCCGCCAACGCCGGCGTCCACGTGCTTTCGGAAAAGCCGCTGGATGTCACGGTTGAAGGCTGCCAGGAGATGATCGAGGCTGCCGACCACAACGGTGTGCTGCTGATGGTCGATTTCCACAAGCGTTATGACGAATATCATATCGCCATGAAGCAGAAGCTTCAGGCCGGCGACCTCGGCGAAATTGAATACGGATACGCGCACATGGAGGACCGCATCGAGGTTCCGAAGGACTGGTTTACCGGCTGGGCGCAGAACTCCTCACCCGCCTGGTTTCTGGGCATCCACTTCTACGACCTCGCCCGCTTTTTGCTGGAGGCCGAGCCCGTGAAAGTCTGGGCCACCGGCGTCAAGAAGAAGCTGGCCTCCTACGATATTGACACCTACGACTCGGTTTCGGCGAAGGTACAGTTTGACAACGACGCCACCGTCGCCTTCGACAGTTCCTGGATCCTGCCGTACGAGTTCGAGGCCATCGTCAACCAGGGGATCCGGCTGGTGGGCACAGACGGCCTGCTGGAATGTGACAGCCAGGACCGCGGTACCGTCACCTGCTGTGAAGACGAGGGCATGATGACCCACAACGAGAGCTTCCTGCGACAGCGGTATGACAAACAGGGCCGCGAGATCTTCCAGGGCTACGGCATGGACTCCATCGCCGACTTCGCCCGCAATGTCAACCTGCTGCTGGATGGCGGCAGCATCGAAGATATCGGCGACTACCCGTCCGGCTGGGATGGTCTGCAGGCGACAAAGATCGCGGCCGGTGTGCACGAGAGTCTGGAAACCGGCGAGCTCGTTGACCTATAATTGAACACGTGTCGTGCCGGATAAAGCACAACCGGAGGGATTGCGAATGAGCAAAGTGTGGCTGGTGGTCATTGCCTGTATGATCGCGCTACTCGTGGCGTCGGCGGTGTGCGCCGAAAATGCCGCCTCAGGCTATCAGAACGTGGTCATGAAGACAACCATGATACCCGCCGCGCCGGTGGTCCCGGATTACGCCGGGCCATGCGTGCGCACGACCGCGTACCCGGCCATCACCGGCACCTGGCCGCCCTTTATCAACGGGTCGCTCTTGAAGGAGGATATCCCGGACCCCAAAATCGTCCCGGGGGTCCACCACACCTTCTCACCGGACATTGTGATTCTATCGTCCAGCGCCGGTCGCTGAATGATCGAGCGCTCAATAAGGAAGACACGTCCGGGAGAACCGTGCTGGTTGATGGTTCTCCTGGCGTTTGCGAATAGCAGAAATCTGCTGCCTGCGGCCGCAGGTGCATATTGACAGGATGTGACACTCATGCCAAAGATCGTGACAGAACTCCCCGGCCCGAAAGCCCGGGAGTATATCGAAAAATCCAGGCAGTTCGAGCCGCAATCCATGAGCGACCAGGTCCCGCTGGTGTGGGACAAAGCGGAAGGCTGTGTCATCACCGACGTTGACGGCAACGAGTTTCTCGACTGGTCCAGCGGCGTGCTGGTGACAAACGTTGGACACTGTCACCCCCACTACGTTGAGGAGGTCAAAGACCAGGCGGATAAGCTGTTCAATTGCTACGATTTTCTGACCGCTCCACGCGCAAACCTCGCCGAGAAGCTGGTGAATGTCTCGCCGGATCACCTGGACAAGGTTTTCCTGGTCACCACCGGCAGTGATGCAACCGAGGCGGCCATGCGGATGGCCCGCCGCGCCCACGACGGCTTTGAGATTATCTCCTTCCACGGCGCCTTTCACGGACGCACCTACGGCGCCGCCTCAGCCGCAGGTTCGATGGGCACCAAGAAGGGCTACGGGCCGATGATGACCGGCTTCCTGCACAGCCCCTTCCCGTACTGCTATCGCTGCCCCTTCGGGCTGAATGCCGAGGACTGCGGCTACAAGTGCCTTGAATACCTGGACTGGAAGGTCGCGCGCGAAAGCTGTGACGAGCTGTGTGCCGTCATTACCGAGCCGTACCAGGGTGGCGCGGGCTCCATTATCCCGCCACCGGGCTGGTTCGAAGGGCTCGATAAGTGGATCAAGAGCCGGGGGCTGTATTTGATCTTCGATGAGGTGCAGTCGTCCTTTGGCCGAACCGGCACCATGTTCGCCATGGAGCACTGGGATATTAAGCCGGACCTCGTGACCCTCGGCAAGGGCCTCGGCAGCGGAATCCCCTGCTCGGCCGTCCTGGGGACCAGCGAAATCATGGACGTCCTGCCGCCCGGCAGCATGGGCAGCACCAACGGTGGCAACCCGATGTCATCGCGAGCGGCCCTGGCGGCCATCAATATCATCGAAGACGAAAACCTGGTGCAAAATTCTGCAAACATGGGCGAAAAGTTCGAGGAGCGCTTCGAAGCCATCGCCCAAAAGCACGAAGAGCTCGGCGACATCCGCGGTATGGGCCTCGTCTGGGGCCTGGAGTTCGTGAAGGATGCGAAAAGCAGGGAGCCCGATCCCGAGCTCACCCGCCGGGTGGTCGAAGAGGCCTATCAACGCGGCCTGTGCATGATCGCGCCGATCGGACTGTACGGCAACGTCGCCCGCGTTGCACCACCGCTGGTGATCACCGACGAAGAAGCCGATGAAAGCCTGGACCTCTTCGAAGCCGCTCTCGAAGCCGCACTGGAAGGCTGAGACACAGAACCAGATAAGAGGTATATCATCAAAAATGTAAAAGGGCCGGCTGTGATGCCGGCCCTTTTTTCGTGGCGGGAGGGAAGGAATGGCGGCGTGTAGTATGGTGTGCCGTATTTACCTGATCAACCTCACAGCGACGTTGCTGGAGTTTCGAGTCTGCGTGTTCATGATCGTTCCCGCCTGGTCAATGTACAGACTTTCGGAATAGATGAGGCCATCGGTAACACGTATTTCGGAATGGTCAAAATATATCCCGCCATTCGGTGCGCAAAGTCCTCCCGTCACTTCAGTCGGATCGCCCTGGTCGAGCTCGATGGCACGGCTGCTGGTACTGGTCACATAAATCGCCATATCGTGCTGGGCGGCTGAGAGCTCCACGGGGCCGTTGTTGTCCAGAATGACCTGCCCGCGGACGAGGAATGTGACATTCTCGCCGGTGATGCTCCCGCAGTTGCGGAGAATGAGGTCATTGCATTCATAGACACCGGGAGAAAAGTCCACCGCCGACTCCCCCTGCGCAGTGATGTTCCCGCCTGAGCACACCGCCCCCGTGACGGCCGGGCTGTCGCCTGCGATGATGTCATAGTCCACGGTAAAGTCGCTGTCCAGGCAGGTTGTCGGTGCACTCTTCGTCGGCACCGACTGTACAGCGCCCTGGAAGTCCATTGTGCAGTGGGACATCTCAAGCGAATTGACGTAGGTGGTGTCTCCCTGTATAAAGCCGTCGGCTCCGTCAAAGGTCATCCGGTCGTTGGAGTGAGTATTGCCGGTGATCTCCACGTGGGCGTTGTCGGTGGTAACGACCTGTTCGACGAAGATCGTGCCCCAGCCACTGCAGTCCTTCGCAATGGCCGTCGCAGAGCACTCGACCGTGGCGGTGTCGTGTCCGAGGGCTTTGGCGAATGAGTAGTCAAATGTGCCGGTAGCGTTGACGGTGAGAGCGTGGCTGTCGGGACCAAGAGTGCCGTATCCGGGAACTGTTTCTCGGGGGCCGTAGTATTGCACGCCGCCATCGTCGGGAACCGTAAGCTGGGCCCCGGCGAACTCCTCATCATTGGCGATCACGCACTCGCGGGCCCAATAGGTCGCATCGTTTTCTCTGGGCAGGTGCTGGGCTCCTGCCAGCGCCGCGGCGTCAACACTCGACTGTACGTGCTGGCGGGAGGAGCACAGCATCCCTACATCCAGCGTGAGGGCGGCGACGCCAAAAAGCGCCGCTGCCGCAACGACAGTTAAAACCATTACATAACCCCTGTGTCCACTCCGTCGAGTTATGTACATGGTGTGTCCCCCGTTTTGTCAACCATTTTGATGGTCACGCGAAATGCCCTTGGGGGGATTGGGGGGACCGGCTTCGAAACAGGAGCACAATAACTCTTGCTTCTATCCGGAACGTCACCAATAGTCTAATATATCTTTATTCAACGCCCGGTCAAGCCATGCTCAAGAAAGACTCAAAGACACCAAAGAAGTCTTGAGGAGTGGCAAATAGCGGTCTATCTGCGCAGAAAACACCTCTGTGATAGGGTGGGAATAAGGTGAGACACAATGAACAAATATTGAAGAGACCCCCGTGTTCGTCGAAGATCTCTTGAGGAGGGGCACAATCACCGCTGTAAGTTTACGGGCCACGAAATATGTGCTATGATTTTACAACAAGCCGGGCTTTTGCGGCCCCGTTTTGACTGTGGATCAGGCGAACCACCCTCATGCGAATTCTCAGGATTGCCTCAATCGCTTTTGTCACGGGCTTTTCCGGTGCCATCATGCCCGGCCCCATGCTGGCACTGACCCTCGGCCAGGTGTCGGCGCGGGGCTTCTGGGCGGCTCCGGCGATTGTGCTGGGACACGCAATCCTGGAGCTCGTTGTCGTTGTAGCGCTCATTGCAGGATTGCGAGCGGTGCTGCAAAGACCGTCGGTGCGCGGTGGGATCGGACTCATCGGCGGTCTCGCGCTGATATATATGGGATACGACATGTTCCAGGCCGCCTCCGCACAGGAGCTGGAGATGGCCGCAGAGGCCGCCGCACTACCGTGGGGGCGTTTGATTTTCGCCGGAGCAGCAGTCTGTGTGGTGAATCCGTATTTCACCGCCTGGTGGGCCACGGTAGGCGCCGGACAGATGGCGCATTTCAGCCCCCGCAGCGGCGGCGAATACCTGGCCTTTTATCTCGGCCACGAAATGTCGGATGTTGTATGGTATTTCTTCGTCGGCCTGGTCGTCGCGTTTGGCGGACAGCATTTGAACCTGCAGTGGCTGACAGTTATATGCGCGGTGCTCATTGCCGCCCTGGGTATGTGGTTCATCTATGCCGCCGTTTGCACCACCGCAGGCCGCGAGCCGGTGGACGAAGAAGTCTCGGACGAAACGATGGTGACGCAGGGAAACAGGAGCACGGAAGAGACCGGCCGTTGATGCTGAGTCTTTGATGACAGGAGAGGTAGAAATGACGGATGATAAAGTACTTCGTATCGGGCTGCCCAAAGGCAGTCTGCAGGACGCGACAATAGAAATGTTTAAAAAAGCGGGCTGGAATATCAAGGTTGATGAGCGGCAGTATAAGCCGGACCTGAACGATGACGAGCTCTGGAGCGTGCTTCTACGTGCCCAGGAGATGCCCACGTATGTCGCCAACGGGGTTCTGGATTGCGGACTGACCGGCCTCGACTGGATCAAGGAAAGTGGGGTCGAAGACAGCGTCGTCGAAGTTGCCGACCTGGTCTATGCCAAGCGCGGCATGACACCCTACCGCTGGGTCCTGGCCGTTCACGAGAACTCCGACATCGAAGACTGGGAGGACCTCCAGGGCGGCCGCATCGCCACCGAACTTGTCAATGTCACCCGCGGAATCCTCGAAGACAAGGGCATTGACGCCGATGTCGAATACTCCTGGGGCGCCACCGAGGCCAAATGCCCCAGCCTCGTTGACGCCATCATTGAGGGCACCGAAACCGGCAGCACGCTTGAGGCCAACAACCTCCGCATCATCAAGGTGCTATTTGAATCCACCACAAAGCTGATTGCCAACAAAGAGGCCTGGGAGGACGACTTCAAGCGCCGGAAGATAAAGAATATCGCCCTGATGCTCGAGGCGGCGCTGTCAGCCGAACACTACGTGGGCCTGAAGATGAACTGTTCTGACGACGATCTTGACGCCGTGCTCGATGTGCTGCCTGCGCTGAAAAACCCGACTATCTCGGAGCTTGCCAACAACGGCTGGCACGCCATTGAGGTCATCGTCCGCACCGATACCGTACGCCACCTGGTCCCCCGCCTGAAGGCGGCCGGCGCCCAGGGTATCATCGAATACCCGCTGAACAAGGTCATCCTCTGAAACCGGCCGCACCATCAGCAATACACATGAATCAGCGAGCGGCAGAGTGCCGCTCGCTTTTTTCTATCCCCGGTTGTGGCCTCTGCTACTCTTCATCCTCCGCAGGCGGCATTTGCGGCTCGGTTTGCAGCGCATGCTGCCGGACGGCCTCGACATCTATGGCGATGTCGGCGTCGGCTCCTGAATCGAAGGCGATCGTCTTTTCATCACCATCGGACCATGTGACGGTGGTGGCCCGTGTGCCCTCGAAGGTGATCTCCGGTGCGGGCTGTCCGGACGGATGGGCCGCCAGCACGGTCAAAAACTGGTATTCCTGCGCCGGTTCTGTGTTGGTCACCCAGATGTTATGATCCATGACGTGCCGCTCGGCCAGGTCGCGCCCCTTCGCTCCGAGCCGCTCCAGGGTGTACTCCTCCATGTTTTCACCGGTGATCGGGTTTTGGAACATGTCCATGCCTTCCATGTTCTGGATGGTCAGTTCCGCCGGGTCGTTGCCCATAGCGACGATGGCATTGACGTCCTTCAGCGTATAGGTGAAGGTGGCGCCGTCAGTGTTCAGCTCCGTTTCATCCCAGATATGGTACAGCCACGAAAACTGCACCGGCTCGGCGTCCGGCCTCATCGCCAGGTCGTCGAACATCACGAAATAGCGATTATCCACATAGACCACGTGCCGGTGCCAGCGCAAAAGCTCCGGGATGGTCTGGTAGGCGTGGGTGGCATCACCGACCCAGTGGACATAATCGTCGCCCTGTTCGTAGGCGAGGATGCGGCCACAGTACGGATACGCCGGGTCGCGGTGATTCCAGTTCTGGCCCTCTCCATTGATGAGCACGCAGTTGTGGCTCATGGTGCTTCGGGAGAACGGGTCGGGGTATTGGGTGCTGCCACCACTGGCCGAAAGCGTCGCGCCATAGGCGTGCCAGACGAAGTCATTTTCCGATCTGAACGAGTGGCTATATCCGCCGCGCGGCCGGCACTTAAACACCATCCCCACGGCCTCCTGAAAGGCCTCCCTGCTGGAGGGCGGCCTGCTGTTGACCATCACCCAGCCAGCCTCCTGAAACAGCGCATTGGGCTCATACGGCACCGGTTGGGCCATACCCAGCCTCTGATGAGCGA
The DNA here is from genome assembly GCA_046538215.1 of Armatimonadota bacterium. GTDB lineage: Bacteria > Armatimonadota > Zipacnadia > Zipacnadales > UBA11051 > JBKHJK01. The sequence goes on along the minus strand of JBKHJK010000026.1, from coordinate 3,242 downwards.
AAAGATCCAGCCACGGGCGCGATGACAGCCGGTCTCCGAAGTCCTCCCCCAGCGCCTGGTAGCGGTTGGTGGTGCGACCGTCGTCGGTGATGAAGGCGAGGTATTTGAATATCTGCAACTGGGTGCCGCGCTTGCCCTCCGGTGCCACGGCGTAATCGCCGAAGGAGAGATGTTCGACGCCAAGGGGAAACAGGTGTGCGTACCATTCACCCAGGCGCGGGAAGTACGTGCTCTTTTGCAGGTTCAGCTCTGGCAGCAGAAGCTGGGTTGTCAGCGCCGCCTGCAGCATCGAAAAGCCCTTCCAGCCCCCATACGAAAGCCCCTCATTCCAGCCCTCGTCCGGGCCATGTCCGCTCGTGACGCCCGTCAGATAGTTCAGCGTCAGGGGCACAAGCTCATCCGACAGCAGCAGATCACCGGCGGTCAAAAGCACCCCCGGCATGGACCAGACGAAATTCTCAAAGGGATGGCTGGCCGGATACACCGCCACACCCCGCCAGTCTATCCGGTCCTCCCCGTGCTTCCATGATTTTGCCTGCAGGTAGGTGGCGTGCAAACGCCAGCGAATCGCCTCCGCCACCTGCCGGCGCTCGGACTGTGTCAGCTCCGGATGCCACCAGTCATAGCAGTTGGCGAGGTAGCTGTTGATCTTCGTGGGCCACTTGCGGACGTTCGCGTGATATTCGGGAGAGGACTGACCGCCCTTTTCGAACGCCGACAGCTTCACCACGAGGTCCTTGCCCGGCAAATATTTTTCGTCACCGGTGATGCGGTACGCCAGCGCCACCTGGGCGAGCTCCCAGACGATCTTTGACCAGTCGTTGCCTGTCAGTCCGGTTTCATCTTTCCTGTCGGTTTGTGGAAAATCGCTCCACCAGTCCCGGCCGGTGGTGGCGTCGGCGCGCTGGATGATCTGCTCCAGCCATTCCGCGTACTGCTCATCCTGCCGGAGCTCCTCAGCCCACGCCTCCCAGTCGCCGTCGGGCGGTGCGAGGCGTGGATGGGAGCGGCCTCCAAGTATCTCCGCGGCGCTGTTGATGATCGTCCGGTCCCATTCGACGGCGTCCTCGGCGAAGGTGAAGGTCCGCACATCGCTCCATTCCTCGCGTTCGGTCCCCACGTTATAACCCACACGCCAGTGCCATTGCGTGTTTTCCAGCACCGGCAGAGCGTTGTAGAAGTTATAGGGGGTATCCTGGATCTGCAGGTCGGGGGCGTCGAAATTGCCGGTCTTTGAAAGCTGCAGTGTAAAGGTGTTCAGCAGCCCGTGTTCATCCAGGACCACCTCCGGCACATACCCCCATGACATGCGCGGAGGATTGACATCACACACCTGCCCGTCACCGGGCCGGAAGTTCAGGTAATGCGGGTAATACGAGCGGCCATCCAGCGGTAGAAGCGTCTGTCCCCAGACCGTTGCGGGGACCAGGACACACAAAAGCGCTGCAATCACCAGGACACGTCCCACAGTTTTCATTGAATATCCCGAAGCGTCGTCGAATGTGCGCATGGCTTCAATACACCCCTCAGCTAATATAAAGCAGACACCTGGCGGCGCCTACATCAGTTCCAGATCTGTGAAGAATGCCGCAAGCCGCTCCATTTCCTCGTCATTCAAATCATAGTACGGCGCCCGTCGCCAGCGTTTGATGCCGGTGAAAAGCTCGATGGCGCCATGCAGGCCGGCATCGAAGCCGCCGGTCATCGCGCCCACAAAATCGAAAAAGGGCATGTCGTATTGCTCGATGATCTCCACGGCGGCCTGCAGGTCGTCCTCTTCGATGGCGCTCCAGTAGCGGTGGGCGATATCGGGCTTGAAGGTCATGAATGTAGAAAGATACCCGTCACAGCCGTAGGGCATCTGGTTCATGTGATTTTGCTTCTGCCCTCCGGCGAAAAGAGCCACCTCGCCGTACAGGGCCAGTCCCAGCCGTCGGGCGAAGGTGCCACAGATATCGTCTTTCACCGCCACGAAATTCTCGACTTGCTCCGCCGCCATTTCCAGCACGCGTATGCAAAACTGCTGCGGCCTCCGGGCGAAGACATTCGTCACGGCCATCACAGGGATTTCTTCGGCCACGGCCGCGTAATGGCTCACAAAAGTCTCTTCGGTGCCGCTTTGTGCCCAGTCGGGGGTCGTCACCATCAGGCAGTCCGCACCACACATCGCCGCATAGCGCCCGAAATTCACCGCCCTCGGTGTCGCCCAGCCGTTGTCGGCCGCCACCACTACCACCCGGCGGCCTGCATACTCGGCCACTGTCTTCGTCACCGCCGCGATCTCCCGGTCCGTCAGGAGAGTGTACAGACTGTCGCCGTGGGTGAGAATCACAGCCTTGCTGCCCGCTTCAATGACGAAATCCACATGCATCCGCAGTGCCTCGAAGTCAATGTCGCCATCACTGTCGAAAGGCGTGCGGAGTGTCGTGACGGGGCCGGTGAGAGCGTCGCGTATCTGCTGGCGATGGATCATTCAGGTACCCCTTCTGGCGGATGAAAATGGATACATAAACCATTTCTCCATGATCCCCCCGCGAACCTTGTACTGAATCGTGCGCGCAGCATGGTGGCAGCAGGCAGCTCGGTCTTTCATCTTGCAGGAAGGTCCGGGCTATGTGCCGAAAACTCGTATGAGAGTCATCACGCCGCCGGAGGCTGACAATGCGAACATACCGCAAATGTATATTGATCGCCCTCGATATGCTCATGGCCGACCACGTGAGCTGTTACGGATATCCCCGAAAGACCACACCCAACATTGACGAACTGGCCGCACAGGGCACCATCTTCACCGACTGCACCTCCGCCTTCTGCTGCACCATGCCCTCATTCACCAGTATGCTGTCGGGAAAGCTACCGCTGAATCACGGGGTCGTCATCAACCCGTGGGCCGAGCCCAATTGCCACGACATCTACCTGGATGATGAATGTCCCACTATCCTCGAGCGGCTCTGGGACGCGGGCTTCCTCACCGCCGCCGTTGATAACCTGATGAACTTCGCCTCCCATCCCAACTGGTTCGCCCGCGGATGCCAGCATTACCTCAACGCCACCGGCACCTCCCGACCGGAGGCCTATATGACCCGCGGAGGCGCCATCAACGCCGAGCTTTTGCCGTGGCTGAAGGCGCACGCCTCAGAGGACTTCTTCCTCTTTGTGCACTACTGGGACCCCCACTGCCCCTTCACTCAGCCGGAGGAGTACAACAGGCCGTTCCGGCAGATGGAGCTGCCCACCTTGAC
>JBKHJK010000025.1:0-11042 GCA_046538215.1 Armatimonadota bacterium | reverse complement strand
GTCCAGGCCGATATCCGCCATCTTCTTCAAACGCGGGTTGTCCCAGATCTCCACTCCGAGTCGAGGCAGCAGGTCGGCGATGCCGTAGAACTTGCGGCACCATCCGGAGGCGTAGCTGGGAGAGGACTCCGAGCCGAGGCCGTCACGCCAGAAGCCGTTCCACATCAGGTCCTCCACCCGTCCGTCACCTTCCATCAGCCATGTGACCATCTCGTCGGTGGTGTGCCCCTTTTCCGGGTCTTCATTATCCAGCACAATTGCGAGATGGCACATGGTCGTCTGGTGGGCGCCCATGTTGCCTGCGACGTAGCCCCGCAGCACATCGTCGGCCATCACCTGCAGCATCTCCTGCTCACAGGTGGTGCGGGGGTTGTCAATGCCGTGGTCGGAAAGAAACTCCAGAAGCTCGCTGTCTTCGTCAAAGACGGGGTAGATGGCGTCATAGGCCAGGGCGATATTGCTGTCATCTCCGGTTGACCAGATGCGGTCGGAGATGCGCCCGTTCACCCCGAAACGCCCTTCGTGATACACCTGTTCGCGGTAATCGAAGCGTTTGTATTCACTGGCGACCTTGCACATCATCACGGCGGCTTTATGGGCGTAAATGGTGTCACCCGTGAGGAGGTAGGCCCTCCCGAGGGTGTTCATTCCGCCGATGATGTCGCGCCGCCAGCGCTGCCAGTACAGGAAATAGGGGACGAAGTAGTACCGGTGTCCCTCTTCATCCGCCCAACCGACGCCTTTGTCGGTGATCGGATGGCCTGATTCTGGTTCTGCGTTGCGGCCGGCAGTGTTCCATGGGTGAAAATCATTTTCGGGGAACTTGCGCTTGCAGACCGGGCACTGTACCTTGTACGGATCATCGCGGTCAAGGATCCACGGATAATGACCGCCCTTTTTGACGACCTCATCTCCACAGTACGGACATCCCACGGCGTGGCAGACGTTGATGGCCCGGAGCTGCTCGGGCGGGGGGACCAGGTCCCACAGCTGCTGGTCAGATTTCTCCGTGTACCACTGCGCGGACTGAACCACCGCGTCAACCTGCGATTTCGCCCAGTCGTGCGTGGCGATTTTCTCGCGCACCGCCGCCATGGTCGTTTCGTCGTAGTAGGTGCGCGCGGATTTCCCCGACACGGCGGCGCACACAAACAGACCGAGGGCAATTATCACGAGCTCTCGCACCGCAGATCACCCATTTCTTCCAGACCGTCGGAGTGCACGGCGTATGCCGTACACTTCGCGAAACGGCCGGGGCTCTCCTTGTCGTGGGGATGCTTTGTTTCACTCCTGCTGGTTGCCATCTTGCCGGGCGGAGAAATAGGCGGCGCGCAGGTACTGCTCAACCATCCGCTGGGCGTTGAAAAATGAGCCATTGAGGGCGATGCACGAGCGGCGGATGCGGGCGAACTCATCGGGGTTCTCATAGAACATCGGCACGATGATCCGTTCCAGCTTGCTGTACATATCCTGGATCTCCATCAGCTCGTCGCTGGTGCGGGATTCATCGCCGATTGACCATCCGGTGACACCCTCGATATGGCCCTCCAGCCACCAGCCGTCGAGCACACTGAAGCTGGGAACGCCGTTCAGCGCCGCCTTCATCCCGCTGGTTCCAGACGCCTCGTGTGGCTTCAGCGGCGTGTTCAGCCATATATCTGAGCCTGCGATGACGAGATTCGCCAGGTCTATGTCGTACCCTTCGAGCCACACGACCGGCATATCATCGCGGAGTTGTTCGGCTGCGTCGAAAATATCCCGGATCATCTGCTTGCCGCTTTCGTCCTTCGGGTGTGCCTCCCCGGCAAACACGGCCTGGATGGGCCCGACATGGCGCGAGATATAGCGCAGCCGGTCGAGATCCGAAAAGAGCATATCCGCGCGCTTGTAGGCCGTGGCCCGGCGTGCGAACCCGATGGTAAAGGCATCCGGCTTGAAATCGCGTCCGGTGCGCCTGTTGACCTCCTCGATGAGCCGGTGCCGCATCTGCGTGTGTGCTGCGCGGATGTCATCGAGTGGGATACCCGTTGCATAGCGGAGGTTCTGCTTGTCACGACGCCAGTTGGGAACATGTTCATCAAATAGCTGCAGAAATGTATCACAAATCCACCGCGGTGCGTGCACACCGTTGGTGATACTGTGAATCGGATAGCCGGGAAACATGCCCTTGGAGATGTCCTCATGCCGCATCGCCACACCGTTGATATACCGGGAGAACCGCAGCGCCAGGTACGTCATATTCAGCATCCCCTCGTGGCTGCAGTCACATTCTTCGAGAAACGCGCAGACATCATCAGGCAGAACTCGTCTCACCAGGTCCCAGTCAAACTTATCATGCCCGGCCGGAACGGGGGTATGGGTGGTGAAGACGCACTGCGAACGCACTATCTCCATCTCCTCTTCTGTCGCACCATCGGCGTCCCGGCACTCAACAACTCGCCGTAAAAGAGCCATTGTCAGAAGCGCCGAATGTCCCTCATTCATGTGATATACAGAGCATGAATTGATGTCCAGGGCGTCGAGGATTTTAACACCGCCGATACCAAGCACCGCCTCCTGGCACAGGCGGTAGCGCAGATCGCCGCCATACAGATGATCGGTCAGGGTGCGGTCATAGGGGTCGTTGTCTTCGAGATTGGTGTCCAGGAAAATGACGGGGACCTCATCACCGAACTGGCCCTCAACAACATAGCGCCATGGACGAATGACCACTTCACGGCCCTCCAGCCGTATGGTTGTACGCGCGTCCAGCGGCTCCAGAAGCTCGCGCGGATCCCACGAAAACGGGCTTTCGCTCTGGCTGCCACTTTCATCGAGATGCTGACGAACGTAGCCGTTGTGGTAAATGAGAGTTACAGCGGTTATCGAGGCGCCCAGGTCGGCTGCAGCGCGGAGCGTATCTCCTGCGAGCACTCCGAGGCCACCGCTGTAGGTCGGGATGGAGGCATCGAGGCCGATTTCCATTGAGAAATAGGCAACATTCTCTTCAGATGCGGCGGGTGTCGCAACGGTCTGCGGAGCGTGTGTATCGTCAGTCACGTGAGACCCTCCCGGGCAAACGGATATATCTCAGAGATGGATCACTGCTTAATCTATGATACCATGTTTCCTGTGCCAACTCGATGTCATTGCCGAGTCAGGGTATCAGCGCTTTCTGCGGTAAAATCGCCCCTGCTGCCACAGCATAGCTGGGAGTGGAGATGTCATGAAAATCACGTTTCTGGGCACACGCGGGTATATTGACAGCAGAAACGACCGGCATTACCACCACGCAGCCACGCTGGTGTCGTATTACGGACGGGACGTGATGATTGACTGTGGCGAGGACTGGGAGGATGACGTGTTCGATGTGTCCCCGGACGCCATCGTCATCACCCACGCCCATCCCGACCACGCTTACGGCCTCAGAAACGGGGCGCCGTGCCCGGTGTGGGCAACGAAAAAGGCCTGGGAAAAGCTGTCGCAATACCCCCTCGAATCGTCGCACACCGTGAAGCATCGAGAGCCCGTGGAAATCGAGGGCATCACCTTCGAGGCATTTCCGGTCGCACATTCCACGATCGCTCCAGCCGTCGGGTATCGCATCACCGCAGGACGTGTGACCATTTTCTACGTCCCGGATGTCGTCTATATCGAGGACCGCGAGGCAGCGCTCACCGGCTGTCGGCGTTATATCGGGGACGCGGCCACCCTGAGTGTGTCGATGGTGCGCAAGCCGGACAATACACTCATCGGTCATACGCCCATGCGCACGCAGCTCACATGGTGCCAGAAGTTCGGCATCCCGGAGGCCATTTTCACCCACTGCGGCTCGCACATTGTGGACGGTGATGAGGCGGAGGTAAACGCAAAACTGCGAGAGATGGCTGCCGAACGAGGGGTAAAGGCCACCATCGCCCACGACGGTGACGAGTTGATACTACGTTAGGCCGTCGAATCGGTTACTGCCGGTCGAGAATCTCTCGCACCCGCCGCACCACTGTCACCGCGTCGAACGGCTTCTGCAGGTACTCGGTATCGCTGGGAATGCGCTGTTCGCTGTATCCGGACATGTACAGGACGGGCAGGTCGTCAAAGCGTGTCTGGAGCTTCCGGGCGAGTTCTACCCCGTCCATGCCGGGCATGACAACATCTGTCAAAAGCAGGTCCACGGGTCTGTCCAGCTCCTCGACAGCCTCCAGCGTCGCCTGGCCGTCTTCACAGGCAATGACATCATATCCGCGGTCTTTAAGCATCGCCACCGCAAACTCTCTGACCTGATCATCGTCCTCGGCGACCAAGATGGTTTCAGTGCCAGTGCTATCCCCGGTTTCTGCAGAGGGTTCGACTGGTTCAGGCAACTGTTTGTCTGTCTGTGGGAGGTAGATGGTGAAGGTTGTCCCGCGGCCGGGAGTGCTGTCAACCTGGATATGCCCGCCGCTTTGCTGAACCACCCCGTAGGTGGTCGAGAGCCCGAGCCCCGTTCCCTGGTTCTCATCCTTTGTGGTAAAAAACGGCTCAAATATGCGGGACTGCGTCTGCTCGTCCATGCCAATACCCGTATCAGTGACGCGGATACGTGCGTACTGGCCAGGTTCCATATCCATGGCCGTAAACGGAGTTTCCTCACCGATGGCAACCGACTCGGTTGTGAGACGAACGGTGCCCCCCTCGGGCATCGCGTCCCTGGCGTTGACCACCAGGTTGAGAATAACCTGCTGGATGTTCAGCGGGTCAGCGTCAATGCAAAGCTGGTCGGGATGCAACTCCGTGACAAGCTGCATATCTTCTTCGATGATGCGGTCAAGCATCGGGGTGATGTCTCTGAGTAGTGCATTGATGTCCAGCACCTCTGGTCGAAGCTGCTGCTTGCGACTGAACCCCAGAAGCTGCTGTGTGCGATCTGCCGATCTTTCGGCGACCTGGAGAATCTGGCGCAGAGAGCTTTGCACGCGTTCGTCTTTGTCATCATCAAGAAAGATCTGCAGAAGCTGGGCGTGGCCGATAATGGCAGTGAGCATGTTATTGAAGTCATGCGCCACGCCCCCGGCAAGCTGACCGATAGCTTCCATTTTCTGAGACTGGATGAGCTGCTGTTCGAGCTGTCTGTGTTCGGTGACATCTCGTCCGATGAGTATGGCGCCGTGAGCCGCGCCGTCGGGCCCCCGGAGTGTTCGGGCGTTCCAGGAAACAATGCGCTCGTCACCGTCCCGGGTCTCGATATGGGTGGTGTAGTTTTCGACCGCCTCGTCTTCGTATATCAGCTTCTCGACGTCCTCGACGACTTTATCGAAGTACTCGTCATTTCCGTGCAGCCACCACCAGACCTCAGATTCGCCGAGCACCTCCTCGGCGCTGTAGCCACTGATTGCTTCGGCGGCCTCATTCCACAGTGTGACACGCCCCTCTTCGTCAATGGCGGCGATCCAGATATTGGCCTGGTCAATGATCGCCCGCTGAAACTGGCTCAGTTCCCGAATCCGTTCCTCGTGCTGGCGGTCTTCGGTCACATCTGAGGCCATGGTCATCACCAGGCGTCGGCCGTCGGGCAAGTGGCCGAGCCGTGTGGCGGTGAAATGCCATATCCGCTCTTCGCCACTGCTGGTAGTGATCGTCTGCTCGCCACGGTCCGCGCGCCCCCTGATCTCATAGACCTCCTCGATGTTGGGCCGTTCAGACGGCGGCGTATTGCGGTATGCCCTTTTCACCCACTCATCTACAGTGGGCATGTCTTCATGGGCATATCCGGTGATTTGTGTCCATGCTTTGTTAACAGTGGTGATCTCGCCGTCCTCGGCGTGCAGCGCGATGGGGAAGGGGGCTTCAAAAACGGCGGTGCGAAAGCGCTGTTCGCTCTGCAAAAGCTGCTTCTCAGCCTGGCGCTTCTGCAGCAGTGCCGACATGTGGGTGGCGAGGGTTTCAATGGCCGATTTGTATTGCAGCTCGCCCCCCTCGGGCACAAAGATGCTGATTCCACCGTACGGCTGCTCATCAAGGGCAAAGCCGACGGTGTACACATCGGTGATATTTGCCATTTCCTCGATCTCTTTACACACCTCCGCAGGGAATATGCCTCCCATCAGGCCGTGGATGCCATTGGGGACGCACTCGAGGTTGCCGGAAGTAAACCATGGCGCGTCCCGGGCCATACGTTCGGGTGTGACGGTGAAGCTGTGGAGATCCCGGCCGAGTTTTGAGAGCGCCTTCTCGATCATATCCTCAGCGCCCACAAGCGAGCGAATTCTTACCCGCGAAGTAGTCGGATCGTACAGGGAAACGCCCACGTACGTTCCCTCGTTCACCGAGCGTATGGCTTCGGCTATCAGACGGCACATCTCATCAACGTCGGCCATACGGCTGGCTTCAACAATCACCTCATTGATGAGCTGCAGCTCGTTGAGATAGCGTTCCCGCTCCTGCTCTGCTTCCTTGCGTTCGGTAATGTCACGAAAGACGCCCTCGACGCCGGTGAACTCGCCAGAATCGTCATACCTCGCCCGGGAGGTGATAGAGACCACGAAGCACTCGCCGTGCTCGTTTTCCAGAGTGGTTTCGAAATCCTGCACCTCACCCTTCTGCCTGATCATACGCAGCATTTCATCTCTCTGTTCCGGATAAAGCCAGAAGTCAGTAATCGTTCGTCCGATGAAGTCGCCCGGAGGAATATCTGAATAGTGGCTGATAGACGGGCTGATGAGCGTGATACGCCCTTCTGCGTCGGTCCGGTAGAACATGTCCTGGATGCCCTCAAATACCGAGCGGAAGAGGGCCTCACTTCTCCGCAGCTCGCGCTCCATCTGCTCGCGTTCTGTAATATCCAGAAGTGAGGCCACGGATCGCTCCGTACCCGGGATCATATCCACAGTCAGCAGGATTCGGCGCTGTTCTCCGTCGGGGCGAAGGAAGTCGAATTCATAGCGAGTCGGGGGGATAACGTCAGATTGGCGCCGGGCTTCATGGTATGCGGTCATACGCTCCACTTCGTGGGGGGCGATGAAATCAATGAAATCAATATTTCCCTCAATTTGTTCCAGCGGAGCGCCGTACAGCTCGGCAAACTGCTCGTTGGCCAGGGCGATGGTCCTGTCTTCTTCGATGATGCACATCGCGGTGCCCGTGTTTTCGAACACTGCCCGGTAGTGAGCCTCACTCTCCCGCAGCGCCCGCTCCGCCTCTTTGCGCTCGGAAATAGCACGGACGACGCAGATGAGCCCGCCGTCATCGAGCGCCGTCAGGGACACCTCCTGCGGAAACGTGGAGCCATCCCTGCGCAGTCCCACAGCCTCTCCACGCCAGTGGCCTTTGCGCTGGAACTCGGGCATGATTTCCTTTTCGAACCGCTCACGTTCATCATCAGCGTACAGCATCTTCCAGGTGTGGCCGATCAACTCATCGGGGCTGTCATAGCCATAGATTTGTACGTGACCCCGGTTGATATACACGTACCGCTCGTCTTCGCCCAGCACGGCGACACCGTCGGCAGCCGCCTCGATGGCGTCGGTGCGGGCGCGCAGATCCTGCTCCAGGCGCTTGCGGTCGGTGATATCACGGGAGATACCGACCAGCGCAGTCGGGTCATCGTAACCGTTGCGAAGAGCAAAGATTCGAGAGTCGAGTATGATTTCTTCGCCGTCGGCGGTGTAGTTGAGCACCTCGCCCCGCCACTCGCCCTCGCGGACAACCGCCTGCAGAATCTCCTCCTGGGTGGCGCCGTGTACGGGGTCGTCTCCTAACATGCTGATGTGGCTTCCGATAAGCTCCTCACGTGAAAAGCCGAGTACCTCGGCTTCCGCCTCATTGGCGAAGGTGATATATCCCTCGGTATCCGTCACCAGGATCATATCGTGGCTCTGTTCGATGATCTGTGCGTGTTGGCGCAGCTCCTGTGCCGCGCGCCTGCGTTCGGTACTATCAGTGGCCATGCTGAGCACCAGGCGCCGGCCGTCGGGTAGAGTGCCCAGGGGAGCGGAGTTGAAGTGCCAGATGCGCTGTTCGCCGCTCTTCGTCAGGACAGTGAAGTCGCCCTCGTCCAGCCGCCGTTCACCGGCATAAAGACCCTCGATGCGTCCTTTCATGCGCTGGTGGTCTTCAGGGTAAGCTTTTTCCGCCCACCGGGCGATCGTGGGGATCTCCTCGTGGCGATAGCCGGTGATTTCGGTCCACACCTGGTTGATCATCACGACTTCGCCGTCGTCGGCGTGGAGCATGGCCGGGAAGGGGGCCTTGGAAAGGGCGGTTCGGAAGCGCTGCTCGCTTTCCCGGAGGTTTTCAAAGGCGTCATCACGCTGCTGTTCGGTAGCGGCCATGTGCAGTCCGAGGGCCAGATCATTGGCGGCTTCAATGACAAGACCCTGTTCTTCGGCGCTTTCACCGAACTCACTCTCGATTGTAATGCCGAGATAGCCGTATGTGTGCCCCCCTCTTTGTATGGGCGCTACCAGCGCAGATTGCTCATCTCGGATCTGACCAAGCGGACAATCACCACAATCGGCTTCCGTGTCAATCAGCACCACAGGCTTGCCGCTGCGCCTGAGAATCTCCATGCAGGAGGTGGATCCATTCTCGCGAAGCCAGCGCTGGAATGTTCCCAAATGCTCATCAATACCGGCGTGGAAGACCTGCACACGCTCCTCATTTTCCTGCAGCAGCGCAATCCAGCACGTCGTATATGGCCTGCGCGCAGTAGTGAGGATTTCACAGGTTTCTTGCAGCAGCGTATCAGGGTCATGTTCGCGCACGATAAGCTGATTGACATCCCGTACAGCAGAGAGCACGGCATTGAGGTGCCGTATGTGCCGTTCAGAGGCCGCAGCGGTGAGCCCCAGGGCTATGTCATTGGCCGCCTTGAGAACGAGGGCCTGCTCAGCGGCGTCATCAACAAACGTGCGATCCGCAGTAACGCATAAAGCTCCATACATTCGCTCTCCCCGTTTGATGGGGGCGACCAGGGCACAGTCGTGCTCGTAAACATCCGTAAGCGGGCAGTCGCCACACGTATCGCTGACGTTTTCAAACATGAAAACATCGTCAGTTTCCTGCGCCGTCCGGAGACAGCGTGTTAGGTGGCCCTCAGACAGATGTTGTCGGACGCGTTCGTGCTGTGGGGTCGGGCGGGCGTTGTAGAGGTCTCTGAACTTTCCGTGCTGGTCGAAATAAGCGATCCAGCAGTCGTCATATCCGTCTCGTTCACCGACGAGGGTGTTACACGTTCTCTTCAGGATCTCATCAATCTCGTGTTCCTGCACGATTACCTGGTTCAGGTCACGCACGGCCTGGAGCGCATTGTTGAGGTGCCGGGTGTGCTGAAAAGCCCGGTCACGCGCGGCGGTCATGAAGGTAAGAATACCGCCGACGATGAGGATAATTGCCACCAGGACGAGACGGTGTAGCAGTTCGCGAGTGGGTATCGCCAGAATGAGGAGATCAAGCAGCGGGCCCTCGTGAAATACTATCGACTCGAACACGGCATCCAGAATCCACACGAACACGGAGGCTGCCATCGTCAATAACAAAACTCTTCCAGCACCCCGGGTGAGCATTTAGCAACCACCCTTGCAAAATGTTGTGGATGATAAACCGATCCAGATATGTAACTTCCGTGACAATATCTCCAAAACCATTATCATGCAACAACTGTATGGTTTTTACAAGATTACTAACTATATCATACAGTATTTTACGGACGACCACAGCCGTGACATCGGTTTGTTACAGGGCAGCCGCCGCGGAGCGAGATATTGTTGCCGATGCCGCCACACACTCACCGGCTTTCCTGCAGGTTCAATACCAAATGCCGCGCTTTTCTCACACCCGGGCGATCACCGCGAGGTTCATGGGCGAATTAAGGGAAAACACCGGGCGATATGGGTGATTCCCTGATTGTCCCCGTCGGGACCTGATTATACACTTTTCGTACATGACGACCGGGTGGTTGGCGGAGTTCAACTGCACCGTCATTTTTGAGCGTTCGGAGACGATACGAGGGAAGCGCGACCACAAAAGCAACACATCTGTATCGCCCCTTCGGGCAAGTTGAAAGAAGCAGTACAGTTCAACGATCAAGCCGACTGGGAGTCGCACGATTTGACCGCTGCGGGCGCACAGCCCCGGGACAAATCCTTCATGCTCCCACGGAGTTTAAGGGAGGACAGAGATGTTACCAATAACGGTACGCAAGCCACAGTTTTCAGCCACACAGCCCACAGCCACGCAGAGTGTATCTGAACGGCCGCGCGAAAGACACGTCGAAAGCCGGGATATCGGCGCGTATCCCGTGGATATCTGGGAGGACCAGATGTCCATTGTCGTGGAGGCAGAATTACCCGGCTTCAGCGGCAATGACGTGGACGTCATTCTCGGAGAGGACTACCTCCAACTGCAGGCGGACCGGACGCCACAAAAGCCCGCAGGCCGCAGCCACCTGTCCGAGCGACAGTTTGTTACGATACAGCGAAAATTCAACCTGCCCTGCCCCGTGGATGGAAGCCGGGCGGATGCCAGCCTGAAAAACGGCGTTCTTCGACTGCAGCTCCCCAAAGCTGATACCACCCAATCGGCGGTGATACGTGTCGGCCAGGGGCAGGTGTGAGAAGATTTTGCGAAGAGACAGTTGAGAAATATTCGCAGCCACCAAAAAACCGTACTTTGTGGCACGAGTGACCTGAAATCAGCCACCGGCTCTGATGACATTCTCAGTCCGGTGGCTTTGATTTGCAGCAGCCGGTCAGTTTACAGCCTATTGATCGCCCTTTGCGCTGAGGGAGATCACACCATCCCGGATAATTCACTGCACATCGCGAAAATCGAAAACAGCCGCTGAAAACATGTCGTAGTAAGGGAATTGAACCTGAACGGCCGTGCATCTTTCATAAAACTACAGCGACCCAACAGAGAAAGCTCAGCAGGAGGTCCACAATGTTTGCACTTTCCCCAGAGAATCTCGAAGCACTGAGCGCGCCGCAGCCTCATCAATGTGTTTCGATATATATCCCAACCGTCAGAGCAGGTATGGAGGAACAGACCAACCCCATCCGCTTCAAAAACATGCTGCAGGAGGCCGAAGC
>JBKHJK010000024.1:0-11045 GCA_046538215.1 Armatimonadota bacterium | reverse complement strand
CCTGCTGGTCGTCATCCCACATGGTCGCTCCGCCGGTGCTGTCGAGAACGCCATCGAACATATTCTTGGGTCTATTCGCACCGGTTGCGCCGGAGAAGACGTTTGCCTCCAGCGGTTCGGGGCTGACTGAATATTCCATCCCTGCGTCAACGGCTCCGAAGGTGTTGGAATTGCCTGTCAGAAGCAGCGTCTCCGGCAGGTTCATATACTGCCACCGTTCGGGGATTTGTGGAACATCGCCAACCTCCACACCAGGGGTCTCTGGCTCTGGTGCTCCGGCGATGATCTGCCGGACCATCGCTTCCATCTGCTCGACACTGATCGGGATATCCACATATTCGACTTCCTCAAACGGTTCGGTGACCGCATCCGTTACCGCCGGGCTGTGGAGGATGACTTCGCCGCTGGCGAGGTTCACTTCGACATCCACCGTCTCCGGAGGGGTGTAGGCCTGCCCGGCGAAGCTGATGTCGCGCAGTCCGGCGGCGTACATTTTCGCTCCACTCATGACCAGGAGATCGGCGTCGGCCTGCAGGACATCACCAACCTGGATTTTTCCAGTTTCATCGGGGATACCAATCAGCACAGGGTCGCCTTCGCCCGTGATGGCGGCGATATTCTCGGCAATCCGTGTCACCTCCACGTTTGAGGCTTCTTCGCCCGAGGCGTGCAGGGCAGTGAACAGTGTTGCAGATTCGCCTTCAGCGAGCGACGCGTTTTTGATGCCCTGCATCACCCGCACGACCGAATCCTCGGCCCACGGATAGCTGCTCCAGTTTTTGCCGGTCTCCTCGTCATCGGTCACCATACAGCCTGTATCCGGCGTCATGGCAAACCGGGCGTGCTGGCCGTCCTGCTCGATGTCGAGACTGGAGCCATCGAGTTCCACATTTCCGAGCGTCTGCCAGACTGCGCGGAGGCTGTAGTCGCCCGCTTCATTGGCCTGCACGCGGTCCACGACAATAAACATGCGCCCCCTGGGCCAAACGACATAGCGGTGCCAGTCGCCCCCGGCATAGTCTGCGGCGAGGGTGTGGGAGGCGGCAAGTGTCTGCAGATCGGCAAAGTTTTGCAACGAACAGAACTCCGGCGGCTCTTCGGACTGTCCATCTTTCAAAATCAGCAGTGTGTTATGGTATTTGGGCAGCGATTTGATGTAATCCACATCGGCGAGCCACACGCGGCCGTTTTCGGACCACTGCAGCACCGCGTTGCCGTCCATGTGACCATGGCCTCCTGCCGAGAGCCCGTCCAGCAGCAGATACTGGTCATCGTCCTCGAAGCCGTCGCGGAAGGCCACCTTGTCGAAGGCGTGTTGCATGTCCACCCATTTATCGCCATCCCAGGACCCGTAAAAGCCCTCGTCAATCGGCCAGAGGTGTGCGCCCATGAGGTCGTCGGGTTTGGCCAGTTGCTGCGTATCGGGCTCGAAGTCGCCCAGCGATGCGCGCGGACGGCGCCCCATCTTTTTGTCCAGCACCCACTGGTACCGACCGTTTCCGTAATACCATTCGGCCGCACGGAGGATTCGCATTTCCCCGCCCATGACCGCCCAGCCGCCGATGTCTCCGTAGGGCACCTGGTAGCCGAGGTTGTTCATGGTGAGGATGGCGTAATCGGCGTTCAGGCGGGCGTGGTCATTCTCAAAATAGGTCAGATCGGGCCGAGCCAGGCAGTAGCGAAACACGTGATACAGCGTCAGCCACTGGTAGCTGTTGCAGTCCTCATGCGGCTTGGTGGCCTCGATCTGTGGCTGGAAGGTGCCGTCGGCGATGTCAATCCAGATGTCACCCTCGATGGAATCATAATGGCGTTTGAAATATTGCCCGGCGTACAGGCACCCCAGTGCCGGAAAGGTCTTGTGGTTGTGGCGGACACGATCGTTGCTGGATTTCCCCTTCGTCGCACCGACCTCGCTGACCCACTGGAAGAGGATTTTCGTCACTTCGAGCCGGTCTTCATCACTGACGTTGGGCGCTTCCTCCACGGCGTCCCAGGCCGGGATGACCTGGTAGATATGGAAATCCGAGTCCATCCCCCACGGGCCGCCGTAGGTGTCGGGATCGCTGAGGTAATTTTCATAGGTGCGCTTGATCATCCACACAAACAGCTTCGCATACGGCTCCCGGCGGGTGATGGCGTAATCACGGCCCACCCCCTGCGCCATGGAGAACAGCCCTCGCGTGCCGGCGGTGACCAGGTGGTTGTTGCAGCGGTCCTTCCAGCCCTCAAACCACTCGTCGTCCAGGGTCTGGGTGAAGATATTCCTCCAGTGGCTGCGGGCGGTGTCGCTGAGCTCCACGTGGTGGATGCGTCCGAGGACAAGGTTTTTGTCTTCGCCAAAAAGCTCCACGAGCGCGTCAATTCCTCTCCGGGCGCCGGTGATGTCCGATGCGCCGATGGAGATGATATTATGGCCGGTTCCCCACGCGTCGTGAACACTCCGCAGGTCGAAGCCGCCCTCGCCAGGATATCCACCGTCGGCAAACACCAGGCCATGGGAATAGGGGTACAGGAGGCTGCGGTTAGTGTTGACATCCCCCAGCATGATGGTGTTGGTAGCCTCCAGCTCTTCGTCGGTTATCTCATCGGCGGAAGTGACCGGCAGGCCGACACCGGTCGCTTCCTTGATGCTCTCAGACAGCTCGTTTGCCAGTTCAACCCACTCTTCGGCGGCGGGGCTGACGATGACGGCCTGTGGCTGGTCATCCTGCACGATTGGCGTTTGCACATACAGCTTCTTCGGCTCCGTGATATCCATGAAACTCACGACCTCGCAGCGTTCGGCTCGTATGGTGTCTATGTACAGGTCCACGAACGTCCCCGGGTCGCGGGTCGCCGCGTAGAACCTCAGCCGGACGACGGGTGATGAGCGGTCGGCTTCGATTTCTGCAGTTTCCCAGCCCATCCCGTTGGATGGGACACCGGGGATCATCTCGAAGTGTGTCTTTTCGGCTTTGACCGGGTTACTCCAGCTATTCCAACTCAACACACATTTGCCCGCAGCGTCATATCCCCGGACATACAGCCCGTCGGTGTTTTCCCGCTCGGTGGTCCAGGCGTCGAAGGTCAGCTTCCGGTCAGTCATATCGGCCGCCGGGACGGGGATGTCCACACTGATGTAGGAGTTACCGGTTGCATTGTCCTCGGAGGTGCGGGCGATATGCACGCTCCCCTGCCCCTCGCTGATGAAGGCGGGATCGGTGTTCAGTTCCAGCACCGCATCCTCGTCGTCAGCCCCGCGATCCAGCGACATCCCCTCGATCGTTTCACAGGTGTGCAATACGACCGGTGTTTCGGAGAGCTTCTCGGCCGAGGTGGCTTTGATGTTATCCACAAACATGTCCATGGGTGCGGCCTTATCCCGTGTGCCCACATAGAAACGCAGGGCGACGACACCGCTTGCGTCTTCGCTCTCGATCTCCTGTGCTTCCCACTCCATTCCGGCGCTGTTTCTGCCGGGATGCAGCACGAAATGCTGCGGCTCGGCTGTCAGGATCCCGATCCAGTTTTTGTAGCTCAGCACGGTGTTGCCCTCAGAGTCATATCCCCGCACGTAAAAGCCCCGTGAATGCTCGGGAGTGCTCGTCCAGGCGTCGAAGGTCAGCACGCGGCGGGTCATGTCGGTGGGCGGGAGCTGTATATCCATCGCGAGATATGCGCTCTTCTCAAACTCCTCGGGCGAGGTGGCCGAGGCGTGCAGGCTGCCGGTGCCCTCGGTGACGTTTTCGGGGTCCGTGGCCACCTCCAGGGTTGCTTCGAGCAGGTCGCTGCCGGTGCTGAGCTGTACACCGTCGGTGCTGTCAGCGGTGTGCAGCGTCACCGGCTGCTCCTGAAGAACTTCCACGGGAACCAGCCGGATGTTGTCCAGATACAGATCCATGGGACTGTCGGCCTCGTGGGTTCCGATGTAAAAGCGCAGGGCCTCGATTGACGAGCGGTCATCGGAGGCGACATATCCCGCGTCCCAGTTGAGCCTGCTGTCACGCTCCGGGATGAGGACAAAGGTGGTCTTTTGCTCGCTCAGCGGATGTTTCCAGTTATTCCAGCTCGCCGCCCAGCCGCCGTTGGGGTCAATGCCCCGCACATACAGCGCCCCTGTGGTCTCGGGGGTGGAGGTCCAGGCATCGAAAACCAGGGCGTGATCCTGCAGATCAGTCGGGCTGATGGGGATGATGATACTGGCGTAGGTGTTGCCCGTCGGGTCTTCGGGCGAGCGGCTGAACAGGTGGAGGCTCGCTTCACCTTCGGAGATGTTGGGGACCTCCATGTTGACGCGCAGCTTCGTGGTCTCCTCGGGCCCCTCTACCCTGATGTCGGCGGCGTCTTCACAACTGTGCAGGAGAATCGCCTCATCTTGAGCCATGCACAGGCAGGCGGCGAGGAGCAAAATCACACCGGGCAGCCAGGTTCGTTTCATCTATATTCCTCCAATGAGACAGCAAAAAGGTCGTCGGTGAATAACACTTTCAATGTATGACCAGGGTCAGGTTGCATTTCACTCTTCCTCGACCGAGACTTCCCAGCTATACAGGTGCGAGCCGCTGCCAAAGTAGATCCGGCCGTCGTAGTAATCGCCGCCGGGGCCGATGGTGATCGGCGAATCGGCCAGCCATTCGATGGAATGGTCTTCGGGATTGACGCGGGCGATGCCGCTTCTGAAGAGTATATACACGGTGCCCTCATCATCAGTGACGAACACACGCGGCCCCTGCTGGCCGGTGGTGCGGCCGTAGTCTTCTTCCAGCGACCTGGTGTGGACGATCTCCTTTGTCTGTGGATTGAACACGAAGAACGTGGTGGTGCTGATGAGACCGTAAACCAGCCCGTCGGGGCCGTGGCAGAGGTCATAATAAGAACTGGCATTCTCGAACAGCTTCGCCCGCCATTCGATCTCCCTGCTCTGGATGTCCATAATCAGTATCTCCGCGACGTCGGCCTTGCGCTCACCGCCCGTACCGGGAGAGACCGTCATGCCGACGAGGATCTTCCCGTCCGGCAGATCGAGCAGGCTCATCGGTGAGAGCCATTCGGAGAGGTCGGTATGTTCGAGGATCTCCACCTCTTCGGTCTCTCGATCCCACAACAGCAGGCCTCCGCCGGTGTAGCCGTAGCCGGGCGTGCCGCCGAGAATGACGGTTTTGCCGTCGGGATATGGCAGCAGATCATGCGGGCGGTTAATGGTCGGCTTGGCCTGGGCGATAAAGCGCGGGTTGGATTCGTCGTTACCCTTCTGCGTGTTGACCCATTCTCTGGAGGGATCCCATTCGAGCAGCCAGCCGCCGGTGTAGCCGCCGACATACCAGTGATCGCCGCGGGTGGCCACGGTGTTGAACTGTCCAAAGGCGGGGCGGTTTAACCACTCATCGGTCGCCGGATCGTAGCTGAAGAAGCGCATCGGGAAGGCAGTGCCACCGCACACAGTGTCATTAGGGGCGATATTGACACCCATCAGGTGCGCGCCCTCGCTTTCGTAATCAAACTCCACCGTATGCGTCTGGCCGTCGGGATTTTCTGTGACCAGCTCCCGGTTGATGAGATCACACTTGACCAGCCGCGTGCCATCAGGGAAGTTTCTCCACTTGAGGCCCTGGTGGCCGGTTATGATCGGCTTTGGATCTCGTTTCTCAAGCTCCTCGCCGACGAGCGTCTTTTCACCCTCATAGAGCTGGTACCAGTCACCACCCTGCAGGTTGCCGTACACCTTCCCGTCTTTATCGCGATACAGCACACCGCGGCCCTGTGGGCGCTCGTCATCCCCGAACATCGGTGTGGCCACTGCGGTGGTGGGGTTGAAGGCAATGATCTGGGCCTTCGTGTTGCCGACCCCGAAGTACAGCCAGCCGGTGTCGTCACACGCGACATCGCGCTGATACATCGCCCAGTTCTGATCATAGACATACCCGTAATCCGTCATCTTTTCGCTGGCGGGATCATAGGCCACCACGCCGCTGTTGGGGTACGTGACGGCGTAGATGATACCGTCGTCGCTTTCGGTCATACCCATCGCCACGCGCGGTTTGGTCTTCTCCCAGAAGGTGAAGCCGGGTTTCTCGGGGTCAAAGGCACAAAAATGGCTGTTGAAGTGGGTGTAGTAAACGCTATCCGATGACAGCAGCGACGCGAAGGGGCTGTCGCCGGTGTGATCCCAGGGCACGGGAAACTGCTCTGTCTGCCCTGTCTGCGTATCAATCATGAGAATGGCATACGATCCGCGGTGGTCATGCAGCCACACCAGCACGACGTTATTCCCTTCGCCGTCCACTGTGGATACAAGTCCACGCATGTTGCTGATGGGAGTGGCGACACCGTGGTCGGAAAAGCCATCTCCGAGGTCTTCCGTTTGAGCTTCGGCTGTCATACAGCTACTCACAAACAGGAGACACAGCGCTGCAACAGCAACGATTTTCAGTATTTCGGTACTCATCTATAGTCCTCCTCAAAGTTTTGTACCCCGGTTGCATCCGGCGTATCCGGGTTCCTGTTGGCATGTGCGTTTTGCGAACATCCTCTTTATCTTTCACTCACAGCCCAGCTGTACACATGTGAGCCGCTGCCGAAATAGATGCGTCCCTTGAGATAATCCCCACCGGGGCCGATATCCACCGGTGATTCTGCCACCATTGAGACCTCAAACGTATCCGGGTTGATGCGGGCGATCCCTTTTACCAGTAGCAGATACACGGCATCGTCCGGCGTTTTGACAAACATCCGGCATCCCTGCTGGAGGTTGGTTTCGCCGAGCTCTTCATCCTGGCCTATATTTTTGTGATGGATGACTCTGCGGCTGTCGGGGTCGAACACATAAAAGGTATCCCGTTCGGCGATTCCATAAACAAGACCGTCGGGGCCGTGGCACAGGTCGTTGTAGTTCTCCACGCCCTCAAAGAGCGGCTGGCGCCACGTAATCTCGTGGGTCTGCAGATTGAGAATGTACACCTCCGCCAGGTCGGCCTTCTGCTCCCCGCCGGTCCCCGGCCGAACGGTGCTGCCGACCAGGAGCTTTCCGTCAGGCAGGTCCAGGATGCTCTTCGGGGCGTGATTCTCGATGAGATCGGTGTGCTCCAGCAGGACGCGGCTCTCGGTCTTTCGGTCCCAGATACACAAACCGCCGCCAGTATATCCGTACCCCGGCGTGCCGCCCATGATGACAGTCCTGTCGTCCGGGTACGCCAGCAGGGCGTGCGGGCGATTGATGGTGGGGTGGCATACGGTGAGGATCCTGGGGTTGCTGTTGTCGTTATCTTCTTCGGTCTGTACCCACTGTGCGAACGGATCCCACTCCATCAGCACACCGTGACCGTATCCACCGATGAAAAACATATCGCCCCGGGCGGTGACAGTGTTGAACTGGTTGTATGCGTCGCGGTTGGTCCATGCGTCGGCATCCGGGTCATAGACGAAATGGCGCATCGGGAAGGCCGTGCCACCGGAGATGGTGCCATCAGGACAGGTCTGCAGGCCCATGATGTGGCAGCCCTCGGTCTCGTACTCGAAGGACACCTCGTGGGTCTCGCCGGTCTCGGGGTTCTCGATGACCAGGCTCTTTTCGATCAAATCACACGTCTGCACGCGCCTGCCGCTCGGAAGCCGGCGGTGAAAAAGATTCTGGCTGTCGGTGATGATCTCTTTTGGATTCTGCTGCTGCATTTGCCCGATATGCGTTTTTCCGCCCTCATAAAACTGCCACCAGTCACCGCTATCCCTGATGAACTCGCCGTACACCTTTCCGTCCTCGTCGCGATAGACGCAGGCGGTGCCCTGCTCGCGCTCGTCTTCGGGGATCATCGGGATGGTCTCTTCGGTCTCGGGATTGAAGGCGATGATCTGCGAGCGGGTGCTGCCGATTCCGAAATACAGCCACCCGGTGTCATCGGTCGCCACTGCTCGCTGGTACTGGTTCCAGTTTTCATCCCACACCGGCCCGAAGTCCTCGAACTCGCCGTTTCTGGGAATATACCGCGCCACACCGCTGTCTGGATAGGTGACAGAGTAAATGATGCCGTCATCGCTTTCCGTCATCCCCATCGCGCCGCGGTAATGGGCCTTGGTGACGAAGGTGAAGCCGGGCTTTTCGGGATCAAACTCACAAAAATGCGAATCAAAATGAGCGTAATACCTGTTTTCGGATGAAAGCAGTGAGGCGAACGGGGAATCGCGCTGCAAATCCCACGGGACTTCAAAGGTCTGCGATTGGCCTGTATCCGCATTGATCATCAGGATGCCGTAGCCGCCGCGGTTGTCGAACAGCCACACCAGCACCACGTCATTGCCGTCACCGTCGCGGGCCGAGACGATGCCGCGAGCCTTGCTCATTGGTGTGGCGATACCGTGATCCATGAATCCATCGCCGAGGTCTTCACTGCCTTCAAACGCGGACATGGCGAGCACGAAAAGACCGGCGGCGACAAATGCAAAGAGCTCAATGCAGAATAATGACATGACGCTTCCTCTTTTCTGAATCCGGCAATTCTTCAAACGCACCGGGTGCGGCAATTGTTTTTGACATGACGGTGTGTCGCAGGTGAGTTCAGATTCTGCGAACACGCCACCGTATGGGTGTAATTCGTCGTGGATGCCCATTTGCCCTCCTGGGGAGGGGGAAAGAGGGATTTCGTCGCTGACGGCGAATAAATAAACAACACGTGTGTATCGGGACGATGCAATACACGCCTATGATTGGGCGCATGGAGGGATATGTGTGCGACAGATGGAGACCCAGCTTCGGGGTATCATTGTCGCTTTTATCGCTGTGATGGGTATTGGTTCACTTCTGCTGGCCGCGCCGCCTGCACTGTCGGCAGAGGTTGCGGTTCCGCAGTGGCGCGGAGAGGTCGCCGGGACGGACTATCTCGGGCCGGACGTGCTGTGGCGCCCCCGCGAATGGCTGATCTTCCACATGTACGACGAGCAGGGCACCGGCTTCGACCTCAGCGTCACCGCCCGCGATATGAACGTCTATCTGCAGGGTGAGCGACCGCTGATGGTGTGGGTGGTCGGGCCGAATGGACAGACGCTGGTGCGGCAGATCGAGCCTGATGACGGCATCGTCTCCGGCAATGAGCAGTATCGGGACGGTGTGTACGATGTCTTCGCCGATTACCGATACCGCGAATGGCACCGCGTTCACAGCCCCGGCGGATATCCACCGGGCAAGCAGCGGTCCCCGCACCTGACACATCCCGAGCGGCTCACGCCTCGCGTATTCAACTATCACGTACCCGCCGCCGGGAAGGGGCTGTACCGGGTGGTGCTGGTGGCGAGCTGGGACCACTGGCTTTCAGTGACACCGGACCGGCCCATGGCCACCGGTGTGCATCCGGGCCCAGGGCCGCTGTATCTGCACGGAGAGGTCATGGATGACAGCTACCTGTATGTGCCCGAGACGACGCGGGATGTCGCCATCGCCACCTCTGAGGAAATCCAGCCGTACAACTGGGCCGTTCGGGTGGAGGACCTGGATGAGGGAATTCTGGGTGAAACGAAGCCGGAGACCTTCTACAACTATGTGGTGCTGGATGCGGGCGAAACCGGGGATATATGGAAGATCCGCACCCGAGGGTCCACCACCGGGGCCTGCCTGCACATCCGGGGTCTTCCGCCGGTGCTGTGCCCGGATCCGGAGACCGCGCGCACAATTCACGGCGGCTGCGAGGTTGATGAGCAGGGACGAATGACCTTCCACGAATGCACCCGTACCTTCAACGACTGGGCCGACACGCTCACAGCGGAGGATCTCCAGGTGCAGGTGCAGGAGGTGGACGCGTCAGCATGTACGGACGAAAAGCTCAAAGAGGCGCTCCCGCATTTCGAGGCGGTGCTGGCGGCGCAGGATATTGATCCCGACAGCCCGACCTTCGGGGAGCTTGTTGATGCAGATTTTCCCCGGCGTGTCGGGATTGATACAGTTGCGACTGTTGCAGCGGCGGACGATCCGGCGAATCCATATTGCCGCAGCGAGGCACTGATCCGGAGGGTGCTTCTCAACCGCCTGTCCAACCTCCGGCGGCAGGCGCCGTTTTACTGGTACGAAACAGGCCGCGACTTTCCGGTGGATATTCAGCCCGACAGCAGCAGCATTGGATCGGTGGTCATGCGCTCCAACTGGTACAGCCTGGGGCTGGACGCCCGGCATGTCAGCTCCGGCATCATCCTGAAGGATGTCATGGATCAGGCCCTTCCTGAGGAGGTGATCGAGGCGTGGAAGCGCTCGTTCAGGCTGTGGGTCGGTGGCCGGTGGCTGATGCACTGTGGCGACACCAGCAACCAGTGGACGTATAACCTGCGCACGGTGCTTGATTGCTGGCGGTTCACCGATGATTTGGCCATGCGTGAAATGCTGCAGCAGCAGTCAAAACGCTTCGCCACCCCCGGGGCGCTGGGGCGCACGAACCCCGATGGCACGCCCTACAGCCACAAAAGCAGCCTTGGCTACACCCGCGCGTGTGACATCGGCCGCGTGGGAGCCGGGTACTGCGCCGACGGCTGGGGCTGGGACAACCAGTACACGATCGAGCAGGTTTCAAATATGGGGCACGTGTGGCGTGAAATCCGTGAGCCGATGCTGGTTGACTGGTGGAATGACCACTTCTATCTGAAAACACACCTCACGCTTCCGAAAAACGGCGTCCACACAACGAATTACTTCAACGATACCTGTTCGCCGACGGATCTGAACTTCCGCACGCGATATTACACCCACAAGTCTGCGCTGCCCGCGGAGGCCCGTGACCTGGTGGTCTTCGGGGATCTGTGGAGCGAGCCGGCCGAAGAGCCGCGCCGCCCGTACCCGTGTCTGGAACAGCAGCCGTTCGTGCGCGTGATTGATAACATGTACTATTTCATCAACACCCCCCGCTATTACGCCATCAACTATGGCGCATACACGAAGCCGGACTGGCCGCGCTGGGTGGTGGGCGAGGTCGCCGACGGTCACGCCCAACTGGTCGGCTACGGCGGCATGGGCTATGACGGAAACCAGCGGGAGGCGACGAAGATCGGAGGATTGTCGGCGGTGTTTGTCCGTGATTGCGGCCCCACCATCC
>JBKHJK010000023.1:0-11218 GCA_046538215.1 Armatimonadota bacterium | reverse complement strand
CCTCACCGGTGCCGGGTTAAAGTAACTCTTCAGGCCGACAGGCAGGGACGCTTCCAATGTCACTTGACGAAATACGCGAACAGATTGATGTCATTGACAGCAAAATCATTGATCTTCTCGTCCAGCGGGCGGAAGTGGCCGAGCAGATTGGTCGTTTGAAATCTGGAACCGGCAAAGATGTCTATGATCCGGCACGGGAGGCTGCTGTGCTGGAGGCCCTGATCTCCAGGGACCTGGGACCGCTGGATGAGGACACGCTGAAGGCGATTTACCGGCAGGTCATTTCCGCATGCCGGTCACTGCAGTATCCGCTGAAGGTATCGTTTCTGGGGCCCGAATATACGTTCAGTCACGTTGCTGCGTTGAATTACTTTGGCAAAAGCTCGGAATTTCAGGCGATGCCGAGCATTGAAGACACTTTCAATGTCGTCGAGCGCGGCACAGCCGATTTCGGCATCGTGCCCATCGAGAACTCCATCCAGGGCGTGGAGGCCCGCACACTCGATTGTCTGTATGAAACGGATCTGTCAATCTGCACGGAAACGTACGTTCCGGTTCATCTGCATCTTGTGGCAAATTGCTCAATGGATGACATCGAGACCGTGCATTCGCATCCCCAGCCGCTGGCCCAATGCCGCCAGTGGCTGCGCACAAATCTGCCGAAAGCCGATCCGGTCAACGAGGCGAGCACTGCCGCAGCAGCCGCAAAAGTCGCCGAGCAGGACAATGCCGCAGCCATCGCCACAGAGGAGGCGGCAGCCGCGTACGGTTTAAAAACCCTGGCCTCCAGTATCGAAGACCAGCCAAACAACCGCACCCGCTTCTTTGTCATCGGGCGGAAAAAATCCGACCCCACCGGCAATGACAAGACCTCCATCATATTCACGACCGAGCACCAGGCCGGCGCATTGTATCGCGCACTCGCACCGTTCAGCGCCCACAACCTGAATCTCACGCTGATCCAGTCACGCCCGATGCCCGGAGCGGTCCACGGCCCGTACTACTTCTACGTTGATTTCCTCGGCCACGCCGATTCAGTGGAGGTCAATGAGGCGATCAAAGACCTCCGCGAGCACTGCGCATTTGTCAAGATACTCGGCAGCTATTCGGTCTCGGACTGAGTGCCCTTAACTTTCGACCGTATTTTCGTCATCTTCTCCATGGCTTGCTTGCCCTGCTGTTCCATCAAAAACTCGCGGTTTGCTTCGACCCGCTCCTGCAGATTGGGCTGCTGGCTGATGAAATTGCCCAGCCGGAAGTGACGCTGCATCTGGTCGGCGTCGGTGCTGATATCTCCGGTGCTGTCCAGATACGCCTGCAGCTCTTCGGTGGTGATATCGGCTTCCGGGTTCTGCAGCGCGGCCTTCTTCACCAGCGCCTTGTTCAACACCGAGCTGCTGTTCATCATCAGGATGGCAAACCGATCTGCCGTGAACTCCGTGATATCATCCCACCCGGCGCTGAAAAGCTTAATCATCCAGACCGGGAACAGAAGCACCTGGAATATGGTGTTGGCGTTCTGCACATACTGCAGGGCCAGCTCCGTGCGAACATGGCGTGATTTGATGCGTCCCACCTGGTGGGCCAGCTGGGCCTCAAACTCATCATCTTCCAGCCCATCACGCAGACCGGTGGAGGCGACGATGGTTCCCGGCCCCCCGGCAATCGCGTAGATGTATGCCGCGTCATCCTCCAGTAGATACATGTTCGGCTGCTTTTTCAGCCCGCCCAGCTTCGTCAGGCGGCTGAGGGTGCGGTAGATCTCCGAAAAGTTGTTGGGCATGACCTTCCGCTGCTTGCCGGTTTTCTTGATATCCTTGGCGGAATGGCGTGTCGCGAGGATATTGGCGACAAAAATCGTCATCCACGGATACGCCAGCAGCACAAACTCAATCCACCAGAACTGCCAGTTGAGACCAAATAGACCACCACTCCCGTAGAGGGTTGGGCCAAAAATATTGTCCTTGAAAACCCACACCATGAACGCCAGCCACACAAACAGGCCGATGGTAAGGCCAATACCCTGCCAGTAGGCCCGCTTTTCTCCCGGAAACTGGTAATCCGACAGCAAAAGCTTTGTCTCTTTTTCCTTCTTTGGTTTACGCCTGGCTCTTCTTGCCATTATTCTTCGCACCCGTCCCGGAGGGTAACCACGACCCGCACCTGGTGAATATGTTGTTCGTCGGCCTCTTCGACAAT
Source organism: Armatimonadota bacterium (assembly GCA_046538215.1). GTDB lineage: Bacteria > Armatimonadota > Zipacnadia > Zipacnadales > UBA11051 > JBKHJK01. The sequence continues at coordinate 9,019 of JBKHJK010000023.1, read as the reverse complement.
CAGTCTTACCCCGTTGATGGTGAAAGCATCATTGACTTCGGGAATGGTGTGTGCGATACCTACCACCAGTCCGCCGATTGTGTCATACTGGTCGGTTGGCAGCAAAATGTCAAGAGCCTCGTTGACGTCTTCAATGCGAACCTTTGACGAAAAAACCGCTTCGTCTTCACTGATGAAGAGGATATCATCTTCGACGCTATCGTGCTCGTCTTCGATTTCGCCGACGAGCTCTTCGAGGATGTCCTCGGCGGTCACCAGGCCCTCGGTGCCTCCATATTCGTCAACCACGATGGCGATATGCACGGCCATTTCGCGCATTTCGCTGAAGAGTTCGTCCAGCGGCTTGCTTTCGGGAATAAACATCGCCGGCCGGGCGATTTCCCTGACATCAATACTGGAGACGCCGTGCTCCAAAAACTCTTTCAGCACATCGTTGACGTAGAGAACACCGGTGATGTCATCGAGTGTCTCGGTGTAGATCGGAATGCGCGAGTAACCACTCCTGGAGACCACGTCCAGGATCTCTTCTTCTGTTGCGTCTTCGCTGAGGGCCACGATATCCACCCGTGGCACCATGATGTCGCTGGCCTGGGCGATACTTAATTCCAGGACGCTGTCAATCATTTCGCCCTCTTCTGGCTCCAGGGCGCCCTCTTCCTTCCCGACATCGGCGGCGACGCGGATCTCGTCTTTCGTGATTGCACAGGCATAATGGCCTGCTTGCGCACCGAACAACCGCAGGACGAAATGCGCTACTCCACTGATGACCCGCATGACCGGGCCAAAAATCCGGGCAAGAATCGCGATCGGTCTGGCGACTTTCAGGGCCACCCGCTCGGCAAACATCGCCCCATAGGTTTTCGGCGCGATCTCCGCGACAATCAGCATGAAAAGGAGCATGCCGACATGGATCGCCTGTTCGCGCCATCCCTCGTGCAAAAATGCCACACGGGAGACCACCACGGTGGTCACCGTTGACACGGTGATGACACATACATTCACAACGACGATGATGGTGCTGAGGAAATCATTTTCCGCCACCAGGTCTTTCAGCACATCCGCCCGCGGGTCACCGGTCCGACACAGGCTCCGGAGGCGCACTTCGCTGATCCCCAGAAGGGCGGCCTCCGAAAAGGACAGGAATCCCAGCGCGAAAATGCAGGCCGCGACGATTGTGCCCCCGATGGCGAGTAATAATGGATCGTCCAAAAGCTTTTTTCTACCTCCCGCTGTCGTCCGAGGTTTCCGGGCCTACCTCCGACACCCGGACCTTCTCTATATGCGTCTGGGACACCTCCTGCACCATCATCCTCAGCCCCGGGCTCTCGAAGGTTTCGCCAGCCTCCGGTATGCTGCCGGCCAGATGAAGCAACCATCCACCCAGCGAATCGAATTCGTCAACCGGCAGCGGCGTTTCCACGTAGTTAGACAGTATTCGCAGGTTGACCCGGGCATCGCAGACGAAGTGTCCCTCACCGATAACGCGAACCTCGGCCTCCTCGCCGTGATCGTACTCATCCTTGATATCTCCTACGATCTCTTCGAGCAGATCCTCCACGGTCACCAATCCGGCGGTTCCTCCGTATTCATCGCGCACGATCGCGATCATCTGCCGCTCGTTCTGCAGCTGTTTCAACGCAGCGTCGGCGGGCATTGTTTCGAGGATGTAATGAGGGGGCCGGGCGGCAGACCGACACGCCTTCTGCAGGTCATCGGTGACCACGTATGGGAGGACATCTTTCATGTGCAAAACGCCCACAATATGGTCGGGCGTATCTCGATACACCGGCAGGCGGGAGTGCCCGACTTCCATGCCGATTCGGACGGCCTCGTCAAGCGTCTGCGTCTCCTCGACCGATACCATGTCGCGCCTGGGCGTCATAACTTCAGCCACGGTCTGGTCGCCAAAATCCAGAACGCCCCGAAGCATCCGTCGTTCCCCCGCCTCCAGCACCCCCTGCTCCTTGCTGGTTTCGATCATGGCCTTGAGTTGGTCTTCGCTGACGCTGGGGAGGATGCTGGCCGCATGGACCCCCAACAACCGCAGTACTCCGTGGGACCCGTAAGCCATGATGACAACAATGGGCCGCAGTATCCACGAGAGGAGATATATCGCCCCCCCCGCCTTTCGCACGGTGCCATCGGGGTTGCCGGCAGCATAATGCATCGGCGTGGCTTCACAGAAGGTCAGGATGATGGCCGTCATTACCACTGCCGCGATGGGCGGGCCGAGTGTTACTCCGATGAGATCAATGGACATTGCCGTGGCCACGTGTTCGGCCATATAGTTGCAGGTGGTGATGCCCAGGATGATGGTGGAGAGCAGCACCGCCCTGTGGTGGTGGAGATACGACACCACGCCGGCCAGCCAGCCGCCGCTTTCCTTCCAGTGCTCCACACGGCTTCGACTGATGACCAGGAAGGCAACCTCTGATCCCGTGAAAAATGCCGAGGCTACAAGCAGCACAACGATCAGGATGATTTGACCGCTCAGGGTCAATGTCAAATGGTTCGGGCCTCCTCAAAATGAGCCCCTGCGGCATCAATCTTCAGGGCACGTGTCATTATATCACAGCACGTCCTGTGCGGAAACGGCACGCTCATTGATTGTCTTTATTCGCGCCCCGGCATATTGAAGCCTGCTGAAAGTCACCACAGAGAACCGGTGCAGAGCATCGAATACAAAAGCACCGCGCAGCGCGCGATGCTTGGTGAGCTTTTTCCGCCCTTGTGCTTCGAACTCTCGTCCTCCACAGGGTCGTGTTTGTTAGCGCTTGGAGAACTGCTTGCGCCGCCGTGCGCCGCGACAGAACGGGTGTTTTCGTTCCTTCGCTCGGGGGTCGCGCGTGAGAAGCCCTTCGGGCCCCAGCACACTGCGGTACTCATCGTCCATATCCACCAGGGCCATGGCAAGGCCGTGTCGCAAAGCATCGGCCTGCCCGGCAATTCCCCCGCCTTTCGTATAGGCCTCGACATCAATCTTGTCTTCGTTCTGGGTGGCCTCCAGCGGGAGCAGTGCCTGCTTCATGTGCAGATATCGGGTGAAGTACTCCTCGATCGGCCTGTCGTTGACGATAACCTTTCCGTCTCCGGGCTTGATCCATACCCGGGCGACGGATTCCTTGCGTCTTCCTGTTCCGTAAGCAGTTGCCTCTTGCAATGTGTTTCCCCCTATCAATGACCTGTGAGCGGCGTTCAAAGCGGATACGACGTGTTCTCAGAGTGTCAGTTCTTTCGGCTCCTGTGCGTCGTGGGGATGCTCCGAGCCGGCATAGACCTTCAGCTTCTTCGCCATTTTCCGCCCGAGGGCATTGTGTGGCAGCATCCCTTTGACTGCCTTCAGGACGGCCTTTTCCGGCCGGGTGGCGATGAAATGCTCGTATGTCTCCTCTTTCAGGTGGCCGGGTCGGGTGCTGGCTCGATAGTTTTTCTTATCCCGCATCTTATTTCCTGTCAGGGTGACCTCCGATGCGTCGGTGACGACAACGTAGTCACCGCAATCGGCGTTGGGCGTGTAGGTGGGTTTGTGTTTGCCGCGCAGGATTGGGGCAACGCGGGCAGCCAGCCGGCCCAGCGGGATGCCGCTGGCACTGATAATCCACCAGTCCCTGTCTGCTTGATCGTGCTTTATTGATTGGGTCTTCTGATTCTTCATGTGAAGCCTCCGGTCGGTTTGGCTATTTCTCGTAATCCACTCGAACCAGGCACAGTCCCTGCGGCGGCGCGGTCATTCCTGCTTTTGTTCGGTCCCGGGCCTGTCGAATTTCGGTCATCTCCGACACATCACGGTCACCGCGTCCGATCTCCACCAGTGTGCCGACGATGTTTCGGACCATCATGTACAAAAACCCGTCCGCCCAGATGCGTATTTCGACAAGGTCTCCCTCGCGCACCACGTCGAGACGTTCGACACGCCGGACCGTGCTGGTCACCGATCCGCCCGATGCCATGAATGAGGCAAAATCGTGTTCTCCAATGAGCTGCCCGGCCGCCTGGTGCATCAGTTTCACATTCAGCGGCTTTTCAACATGCCAGGCGTACCGGTTGATGAATGGTGAGGGCAGGTTACGGTTCAGGATCCTGTACGAATACAGTTTCCCGACCGCATCATACTGGGGATGGAAATCCGGATCCACTTCCTCACAGCCGGCGATTGAAACTGCCAGCGGCAGAATACGGTTCATCGCCGTCAGAAGCCCCTCCAGCGGTATCGGTGTTTCGGTTTTTAGGGTGCATATCTGGCCAAGTGCATGGACGCCTGCGTCGGTCCTGCTGGCGCTTTCGATCTTCACATCGTCCTCCAGGATGGTCCTGAACCTGTTTTCAAGTTCCTCCTGGATGGTAAAGGCATTCTCCTGGCGCTGAAAACCGGCATAATCAGTACCGTCATATTGTACGGTCAGGCGGATATGCCTCATTGATGGGATACCGACTATTCTGTCAGTTCCAAAATGGCCATCTGCGTGCCGTCTCCGCGCTGGGTGCCTGCGCGAATGACACGGGTGTAGCCTCCCTCACGCTCGCTGAAGCGGTCGGCCAGGTTCTCGAACATGTATCCAACGAGGTCGGGATTGTTGATCACCTTGAGGACTTCGCGGCGGGCGGACAGGTCGCCCCTTTTGGCCAGAGTGATGAGCTTGTCCGCCAGTCGGCGCGCTTCCTTCGCCTTCGCCAGTGTGGTCTTGACCTGGTCGTGTGCGAACAGTGCCGACACCACATCACGCAGCATCGCCATCCGCTGGGCGGTGGATCGATTCAGTTTTCGGTATTTCTTTTTATGCTTCATCACGTCTGCCCCTTATTCTTCACCGGCGTCAGCGAGCTGCAGTTCGTACTGCTGGAGCTTCTCGATCACTTCCTCCAGCGACTTGTTGCCGAAGTTTCGGATCGCGAGAAGCTCGTCCTCTGTGCGCTGGATGAGTTCGCCGAGCGTGTTAATATTTTCTTTTTTCAAACAGTTGAACGTGCGGACCGAGAAGTCAACGTCCTCGATGGGAATGTCGAGGTGTCTGGAGGCCATTTCCTCTTCGGCCTCTTCTTCCTCTTCTTCGGTCTCAAGCTCCTCGGCAACATCTATGAAGACATCTATGTTTCTTCTGAGCCTTGCTGCTGCCATTTCGAGCGCATCTTCTGGCAGGACGGAACCATCGCCCCACAGCTCCAGGATGAGACGGTCCAGGTCTGTGCGGCTGCCGAGACGGGTCGGTTCCACGCGATAGTTGGCCCGGTGGATCGGTGAGAATACCGAGTCAATCGGCAGCACGTCAACGCCGTGGACACCTCGCTCTTTTTCGTTGCTCATTTTGTAGCCGGTGCCCCGCTCGACCCACATCTCGATGTCCAGCTCGGCGTCTTCGCCGGTCAACTCTGCGATGTACAGGTCGGGGTTGACGATCTCGATACCGGCCGGGGCGTTGATGTCGGCGGCATAAATTTTGCCGGCGCCTTCGGCCTCGATCCTCATCACGACATCCTCGTCCTCGGGAACGGCTTCTTCATCGGCGCGGATGGCGATTTCCCGGATATTCAACATAATCTGGGTGGTATCTTCCATCACGCCATCCAGCTTCGAGAACTCGTGCAGGGCGCCTTCGAATCGGATGTAGGAGATGGCGACACCCTCGATGTGCGCAATCAGCGTGCGCCGAAATGCATTGCCCAGGGTGTGGCCGAAGCCGGGCTCCAGCGGCTCGATGGCGAACTTGGCGTATTTTTCATCCAACTGCATTGCCCAGATTTTGGGTTTTATTTCTACTGGCATTCAAGCGCTCTCCCGTACATCAGGATATCCCTCAACGCGCGAAATGGTGTACCAACAACCGTTATCTGGAATAGAACTCGATAACCTGCTGTTCATCGGCTTCCAGCTCAACCTGATCCCGCTGTGGCAATGCTTCAACAACAACGGTGCCTTTGTCGTGATCCACGTCAAGCCAGTCCGGAGTTTCCGGCGACAACTGCCGGGCGGCGACGATCGGCTCAATATCCTTGCTGCGCTCGCATACCTTGATCGTATCACCGGCCCGCACCTGGTAGGAGGGGACGTTTACGACACGGCCATTGACCTCAAAGTGACGCTGGTCAACCAGCACCCGCGCCTCCGCACGGCTCCGGGCGAGATTGGCCCGATAGACAACATTGTCCAGGCGCCGCTCGAGCATCTGCACGAGGATATCGCCGGTCACGCCCTCTTTCCGCTCCGCGCGCTTGATATACCGGCGGAACTGCGTCTCCTGTATGCGGTAGATTGACCGCATCTTCTGCTTTTCACGAAGCTGCAGGGCGTAATCGCTGGGGCGCCGGCGGCGGCGGTTGCCACCGTCCTGCCCGGGCTCATATGGCCGGCGCTCAAACGAGCACTTCGACGAATAGCAGCGCGCTCCTTTGAGAAACAGCTTGGTACCCTCTCTGCGACACTCGCGACAAACTGGACCTGTTCTTCTGGCCATTTGAAAACGGTCACCTCCAAAAAGCTGCGTACGACGAAAACTGCATTTTCACAGGCGCAAACCCGCCTGCGGAATGGCTCTCACGGACTGGTGAGAAGCCACGGTTTGGTGCTGCCGGTCTATACACGGCGGCGTTTCGGTGGTCGGCAGCCATTGTGCGGGACCGGTGTGACATCCTTGATGGTGCCCACCTGCAGGCCTGCGGACTCCAGGGCACGAATCGCCGTCTCACGGCCCGATCCAGGCCCCCGGACGTAGGCGTCAATACGCTGGACGCCAAGTTCCTGCGCCTTGCGGGCGATATCATCGGCGGCCATTTGAGCAGCAAACGGTGTGCTCTTTTTCGTGCCCTCAAAACCGACGGTCCCGGCACTGGCCCAGCCGAGCACGTTCCCCTCGTTATCCGCGAGGCTGATGATGGTGTTATTGAACGTTGATTTGATATAAACCCTGGCGAGGCCGACATAGCGCCTCTGCCTGCGGGAACCGCCTGACTCTCCGCGGTTGCTGGCCATTTGTGTACCTCCAAACGATATTCAGACAACTGGTTACTGAACTTACGCCGTCGTGCGCTTGCGGATCGAAACCGTCTTGCGCTTCCCCTTGCGCGTCCGGGCGTTGGTCTTGGTCCGCTGGCCGCGCACAGGGAGACCGCGGCGGTGTCGCATACCCCGATAGCTGCCGATTTCGATCAGCCGCTGGATATTGTTCTGCACCTCTCGGCGCTTGTCACCCTCGATGATATAATCGCGGTCAATGATTTCACGGAGCCTCGCCGCTTCATCCTCGGTGACATCACGCATGCGGGTGTCCTCCGAGATACCTGCTTCTTCGCAGATGTCCTGGGCGGTACTGCGACCGATCCCGTAGATGTAGGTCAGGGCTATTGGAACTCTTTTATCACGTGGCAGGTCAACGCCGGCAATCCTTGGCACAACAATTCCTCCTAAAACGCTGTGTTGCCGCTCTGTCTGAGGGCTGTCGGCAACTTATCCCTGTCGCTGCTTGTGTCGGGGGTTGCTGCAAATCACGTACACAGTCCCCTTGCGACGGACGATTTTACACTTGTCACATCTTTTTTTCACTGATGCCTGTACTTTCATTGCCATCACCTGTATCTGGCGGCCACTGATGAGAGGTGGCCCTGATATATTCTAATGATGTATGGTTACTTATGAAGCCATGTAATGCGGCCCCGGCTGAGGTCGTATTTGGAAAGCTCGACGGTCACCTTATCTCCGGGCATGATACGGATGAACTTCACGCGGATCTTTCCGGACACGTGCGCCAGCACTTCGTGCCCGTTTTCCAGCTCCACCTTGAATTTCGCATCAGGGAGCTTTTCAACAACCCTGCCGAGCGCTTTAATGGTATCGTCATTATCGGACATTGTTGGTCTCAGTCACCTCGGGTCGTCAGCGTCAGTATCCGCGGTTCATCTTTGGTAATCGCGACGGTATGCTCGAAATGGACGCTCAATTGCCCGTCGGCGGTGCGAACTGTCCACCCGTCCGGATCGGGCCGCACGTCCGGTGTGCCCATATTGATCATCGGCTCGATCGCCAGGACCATCCCGGGCCGGAGGGTCAAATCGTATTCGGCGAATGCGCCCTCTTTGTAATAATTCGGCACCTGGGGGGGCTCATGCATCTCCCGGCCAATGCCGTGTCCCAAAAGCCGGGTGACAATCCCGTATCCCAGCGGCGTAATATACTCATCAATTGCCCTGGAGATGTCTCCGATAGTGTTTCCCGCCCGGGCCTGGTTGATCGCCAGGTCAAGGGAGGTTCGCGTTGCATCCATCAGCTTCAGAGCGTCATCGGACACCTGTCCGACGGCAACAGTGGTGGCGCTGTCACCGTGAAACCCCTTGTAGTACGCCCCGACGTCAACTCCAACGACGTCACCATCCTGGATCACCAGGTCGTCGCCGGGGATGCCGTGGACGATGATGTCATTGATTTCGACGCAGATGCTCGCGGGATAACCCCGAAAGCCCTTGAAGCTGGGCTCGGCACCGGCGTCGCGTATCACCTGCTCCGCTGCCCGGTCAATTTCCAATGTGCTGACACCCGGAGCCATCATTTCTGCGGCTTTGTCGCGAGCGGCGGCCGTGATCGCTCCGGCTTCGGCCATGATCTCAATTTCGTGACTGCTCTTGCGCTGGACATCAATGCGCTTTCGCGAATTTTCGGACATCAAAAAGCATCTTCTTTATTCGACAAAATCATGTTCTTTCAGCACGGCTATGATGTTGGCGTGCGTCTCCTCCGGCGTACCACTGCCATCACAGCTCAGGAGCCTGTTATCGCGGCTGTAATAGTCGGTCAAGGGAGCGGTTTTTTCGCGGTACTCGTTCAACCTGGCCGCTATTGACTCCGGGTTGTCGTCACTGCGCTGGTAGATCTCACCGCCACACCTGGGGCATTCATCTCCGACATCCAGCCCCTCGCGGTCAATATGGTAGATGGCACCACAATCCCGGCAACTGCGCCGGCCTGAAAGCCGACGGATGACTTCTTCATCCGGCACTGCAAGGTCCACAACGACAACGTCGCCAAGATCCAGCT
>JBKHJK010000610.1:0-2500 GCA_046538215.1 Armatimonadota bacterium | reverse complement strand
GGTTCATGGTCTGCAGGTCTTCCCCGTTCAGCAGGTGGCGGACGGTAACATCAGTATCTTCGACGGTGAAGCTGAAGCTCGCATTCTCTTCATCAATCTCGACCGGCACGTCCTGGTGGGCGTGGTACAGCCACGAAAAGCGGGATGGGTCGTGGTCATCGGCCACCTGCAGATCGTCAAAGATGACGAAGCATTCGTCATCAACAAAGAGCGCGTGTCGCAGGAAGCGCTGCAGGTATGGGGCGGTTTCGGCGTAGGCCGGTGTGGCATCACCGCACCAATAAACCAGGCCCGGCTCTTCGTGCCAGGCGATGATGCGGCCCGCCCTTTCAGTCTCCGGGTTGTTCTGATCAAAACTCTGTCCTATGCCGTCCACCAGTACTGAATTATGGCTCATGGTGGAATCCGCGTGCCGGTCACCGTTCGCCTTTCGGCCTCCCCCGGTGGCGATGACCTCGCCATACGCGAATGCCTCGAAGGCGTTTTCGTTGTTGAAAGAGTGGCTGTAGCCACCACGCGGGCGGCAGTGAAACACCATCCCGACGCCCTCTTCGTAGGTATCCAGCGAGCTCGGCGGCCCGGAGAAGGCCATCGCCCACCCGGCATGGTTGAACAGCATCTGGTTTTTCTCTTCCAGCACTGGATCGGGACGCTCAAAATGATGGGGGAGGAAATACTCCTGCCAGTTTGTGGGTTTGCTGCCCCTGTATTGCACGCATGACTGCCAGTTTTTCAGGAAGCTCCCCCGGCCGGTTAAATACGCCAGCCGCCGGAAGTTGAGCAGATGCTGGCCGATATGTGCGTTCGCAGACGTGCCGTAATTGCCCCATGCGGACCGCTCGATACCCAGCGGCGTCAGGTAGCTGAAAAAGTCGCCAACACGCGGGAAGAAGGGGTGCTTATGAAGCTGCAGCTCCGGGACGGTCATCGCCGCCCAGAGTGTCTCATAGATCAGCGTCCGGGATTTGCCGTTTCCGTACGAGACACCCTCATTCCACGCTTCCACCTCCCCCATGCCGTTGGTCACACCCACAAGGTAATGCAGCGCCATCTGGACGAACTCGCGCGCGACATCGAGGTGCTCGCACGCCGCCAGTGCCCCCACAAACGTCCACTGGTGGTTTTGATATTGATGGGAGCCGACAAACATGCCCAGGCCCCGCCAGAAGGGTTTTTCATTTTTGTACCATGAAAAATCGTTAAGGATATACTCGATGCGCCACCGCAGCGACTCCAGTACGAGGTCTCGTTCATCCTGAGAAAGCTGGTCGTAGAGCCAGTCGAAGCACAGCCCCATGTGCATGGTCAACTCAGTGGCCCACTTCCGGTGTTGGCCCAGGCCTTCCGGTGAGGAGGCCCCACCGGGTGGATATGCGGCGACCGTGAGCAATGGCTTTTTGACTGCGAGATACTTTTCATCCCCCGTGAGCATGTACGCCATGGCGACGGTCTGCATTTGCTGCCCGAGGTCGCGGAAGCCCGTACAGTCCCATTTGTAGCGGGTCTCATCCTGCAGTGGGTCAGATTCGGGAGGGTTGATGAAGTCCGGGTTCTTGAGAATTTCGTCCGCTGCGGCGATACAGGCGTCGTAGAGGCGGGCTGACTCGTCATTGCTCTCCCTCAGCGCCCGGATTTCATCCATCTGCCCGGCCTGAAAACCGATGCGCGGATGGCCGGAGATTTTTGCGGCGATGTCTTCGATGATAGTGCGATCCCATTCGACGCCGTCGTAGATGGAGAATACCCGCACGCGGCTCCAGTGTTCATCTTCTGTGCCAACATCGTATCCCACTCTCCAGAACCAGTGCGGGCCGCCCTGCAGCACCGGCACAGCGTTGTAGAAGTTGTAGGGGGTATCCTTGCGCTCGAAGATGATCCTGGACATATCCGCACTGCGCGAAATCTGGAGGGTGAACATGTGATTTTTGTCGTAATCCGGTTCCACGATGACCGCCGGATCATACGGCCATGAGAACCGAGGGGGGTTGACCTCACACACCTGGCCGTTACCGGGCTTGAAGCTCACCCACGGAGCGTGTATCTGGCGCTCATCCCGGGCGGTGGCGGCTGTCTCGTCTATGACCGTCTGTGCCGGACAGATCGAAACCGCCAGGATCATGACCAGGACGCCGATGAGTGCGAACATATCAAACGCCTCCCCCTAACACGAGCTTGTTGCGGCATACCATGCCGTCCCAGAGCATTTAGAACCACACCGGATACTCATTGAAACCCTCTCCACCGAAGCTGGCAAGGAGGCTCCAGACAAAACCGGCGGCGAAGAAGTGGCCGACGACGATACCGATAAAAAGCGGCACAAGCCGGCGGTACAGTCGCATACCGCCGATACGCAGGATGGCGGACTTGATGATACCCACCAAAAGCAGCATCCCCCATGCGTTGTACCCCTCGGTGACGGCGATGAGAAAGCCGATTGGGTGGAGTGGGAAGCGCATGAAAAACCGCCGGGCGAGCGCGAGACCCAGAATCACGACGAATC
>JBKHJK010000609.1:0-2500 GCA_046538215.1 Armatimonadota bacterium | reverse complement strand
GAGCTCGCTACTCTGATTGATGTGATGCTTCTGGGCCACTGGATCGAGATGCGCTCGGTCATGGGCGCGTCGAGGGCGCTGCAGGAGCTGGCGAAGCTGATGCCCGAAACCGCCCACCGGCTCACAGACGGCGATCACACGGAGGATGTGCCTGTCAGCGAACTCAGGGGTGGCGATCGGGTGCTGGTGAAGCCCGGTGAAAGCATCCCGGCCGACGGCGTTATTGTTGATGGTCAGTCATCAGTCAATGAGGCGATGTTGACCGGCGAATCAAAGCCTGTTGAGAAAACGTCCAGGGACGAAGTCGTCGGTGGGTCCATCAACGGCGAGGGCGCACTTGAGGTCAAAATCGAAAAGACAGGCGATGACACCTACCTTTCGCAGGTTATCACCATGGTCGGGGAGGCGCAAAAGAGCAAGTCTCGCACTCAGAACCTCGCCAACCACGCAGCCTTGTGGCTCACTATCATCGCCGTTAGTGCCGGTGCGGTGACACTTGCCGCATGGCTGTTTGCGGGCAGAGAATTCGTGTTTGCCCTGGAGCGGACGATCACCGTCATGGTCACGACCTGCCCGCACGCGCTGGGACTGGCCATTCCTCTGGTCATCGCCGTATCAACCGCCCTCGGCGCACAACGGGGCCTGCTGATACGCGACCGGGTGGCCTTCGAAAAAGCACGAAACCTCGATGCGGTGATATTCGACAAAACAGGCACCCTCACGGAGGGGCGTTTCGGGGTGGAGGAGATTCTTGCGGGGAATGAGACCTCCCGGGAGGATGTCCTCAGGCTGGCCGCGGCCGTCGAGCAGCGCTCCGAACACCCGATTGCTGAAGGTATCCTGCAAAAGGCCCACGATGAGGGAATCAATCTGCCGGATGTTGACGATTTCGAGGCGATCACGGGCAGGGGCGCCCGGGGTGTCGTCGGAAATGAAGTCATCCAGGTGGTCAGCCCCGGGTATCTGGAGGAAAACGACATCGGTACGGATTTTCTCGGCGATCTCGAGGGGCCGGGACGCACGATCGTGGGCGTGTTGAGAGAAGGCGCCGTTATCGGGGGCCTGGCACTGGTGGATGTCATCCGCGACGAATCCCGCCAGGCGGTGCAGGCTCTCAAGGACCGGAATATCCGGCCGATGATGCTGACGGGTGACAACGAGCAGGTTGCCGGGTGGGTGGCGCAGCAGCTCGGCCTGGACGATTATCTTGCGGAGGTTTTGCCCGACGAGAAAGCCTCCTGGGTCAAAGAGATCCAGCACCGGGGGATGGTCGTGGCGATGGTCGGAGACGGCGTCAACGACGCCCCTGCGCTGGTACAGGCGGATGTGGGTGTTGCCATCGGCGCCGGGACTGATGTGGCCATCGAATCTGCGGGCATCATCCTGGTCAACAATGATCCGCGCAACGTCATTGATATGCTGCGTCTGACTCATGCAACATGGCGCAAAATGATCCAGAACCTGCTCTGGGCCACCGGCTACAACGTCATCGCGATCCCGCTGGCCGCGGGCGTCCTGTATAATTCTGGTATTGTTTTCAGCCCGGCGGCCGGCGCGCTCATCATGTCGGCCAGCACCGTCATCGTCGCTGTCAATGCCCGGCTGCTGTCTCTGCCCGATACCGACACAAATGACACGGAGTGAAACAAATCCATGGAGCCCTTCCAGTATATCGCTGAAGGTATCGGCGCCATCGGGATAATCGTCATCGTCTATGGCGTGATCGTCGGATTCGTGGAGCTTGTTCGGCTCGAGATTCGGCGGTTGCATGGGATGGACATCTGGCAGCAGCGCAACGTCGTCCGCCAGGACGTGGGGTACTATATACTGCTGGGACTTGAATTCCTCATCGCCGCCGACATCGTCCACACCGTTCCCCGGCCAACGCTGCAGGAGTTAGCGGTCCTTGGCGCCATCGTCGTCATCCGCACCGTTATCAGCTACTTCCTGGAGCGAGAGATGGACCGTTTCCAGCGGTATAGAAGCCAGAGAAATGAGGATGACAATTAAAGGAGCATCCCGGATGGGCGGTGGTGGGAATTCGTGGGGTGCTTAGTCGAGCTGAGTTGAGATTGTGGAGTATGTGTCACGAGCCCATTGACGGATAACGTCCATGTCGCGGAAGTCGTGTACCCCGCTGGTCGGCCCGCCCGAGAATTTGGAGATTGCCATCATCATCAGGCGTGTCGGAATATTGTATTTGGGGAAGTTCAGGACGCCTGCGAAGTTGCCGATGGCGACGGGTTCGACGGGTGAGAGCTCGGACAGTATTCCCGGCAGCCACCGGTCCTCAACCATTTTCCGCCCATCGTCATCAATTGCGGCGCCGCTGGCCATGAAGATGGCGGTTGGACGGTCGGCGAGGCTCTCTTTGTTCTTTTTAATAAATGCACGCGCAGGTCGCAGCCACTTGCCGGCCCATATCGGGCTCCCCAGCACGTAGGCATCGTAACCGTCCACATCCTCGATGTTTCTGCACCGCTCCACATCAACCTCGGCC
>JBKHJK010000022.1:0-11746 GCA_046538215.1 Armatimonadota bacterium | reverse complement strand
ATTGATACCCAGAGCCCGGAGGGCCTGGTCAACATATTGTTCAGAACGGTCAAAGTTCTTTTCGGTGAAGCTTTTGCGAGCGGCTGACAGAAGCTCGTCGATCTCCTCAGCCTGCTCGGGGTCGTTGTCTTTGAGCTCATAATACGGATCGCGGGCGGCCTCAAATTTCCGGCCAATCCGCTGCTTCTGTGGCACCTTCGCCCACGCCGGATCGCCAGCGTGCTCGCCAGCTTCGGTCTCTGTTTCAGATACCGCTGCAGGGGCGGGAGCTTCGGTCGTTTCGGTCTCATCTACAGGCGCTGTCTCGGGGGCGTCAGGTGTGGATTCGGTTTCAGGTTCCTCCACGGCGACTTCAGGCTCTTCAGCCGTCGTAACCGGTGCGGTGACGGTTTCTGTCCCGGTCATCGGTGCCGTGGCGGCGCTGGGCTCGATGGGGGAGGTGCTGCTCCCGGCAACGACGGGTCCCGACGTCTCCATTGGCTTGCTGGCTACGAATTTGCGGAGGTTGTCCAGGAGATTGCGGGCGATGCTTTCGCGCCTGTCAATCCACTCATCCTCATTCAGGCTCCGGCTTGCCCGTAGAGCGTCAATGATGAGCAGCAGTGCCGCACTTTCGGGGATATCGGCCTCCGCCGTCGGTTGTTCCGAAGCGGGTTGTTGGGCCTGCGCTATCACCGTATTGGGCTTGACCCCGGTGGTCGCTGCCTCGCCGGTATCGGCCGTCTCGGACGGTTTTTCGGCAGTGGCGCCCCCAAAAGGATCTTCCATCTTGCTGACAGGGGTCGCCGCCGGAAGACGCTCCCGGATCTTGTTCGTCCATATCTGCCCGAGCTGCTTTTCGGTGATGTTGTTGGCGGCTGCCTCCTCCGGATAGACCCCGATAACGGGGAGGTCCCAGCAATAGACGGTCCAGATACCATCCTTTTGCTTCAAGGCCACCTCGGGATGGTTGGTGTCATATTTCGACAGCACCGTGACGATGGCTTTGTCAATGGCCGTTGCCCGGTCGTCAACACTGTCGTATGGACCGGTCGCCCGAATCCGCGCGACCACGTCATTGGCGATGCAAATATCGGCTGTCTGCTGCGCTGCGAGGGGCAAAAGGCATCCAACAATCAAAGCTGCGGCGATGGCTGTGACGAACGTCTGTCGGTATTGCATTGTACCCACTCCCGAAGGATTGTAAATTCGAGTACCACCCACCTGTCCTGCGCGCAAGCGCACGCAGGCGCTGACTCGAAAAACACTGGGCAAAACCGGTATCATGGTACCGCCGAAAACTGAAATAGTGCAAAGAAGCGGTGAGGGCGTCTGAAATGCAAAAATGCTTTTCTTACACCTCCATGACACCCGTATTCATCATAGACCATACCCTGCGGACAGTCAACCTGATACATTCCGTACGAAAAAGCGTATCAGACGATTACTGTGCCCAGAGACGGCCCGATGAATAGACGCATCAGCGCTTTCAAACGTTCCCCACAGGTTGCCTGCAGGCGGCAGCTATGCTATACTCTTAACCCACCGCAGAAACCTGCGGGTATATATGTATGCCAGCTAAGTCAATATGACGCACCGATCGTGCGCAGACTCGAGCCGGGAGTTGTCTGACTTACGGCCATTCCTGCTTCGCACCGGCCACTGGCGGAGCCAAACGACCACAGGAAGGAGCCACAAAAGTGGCAGACGAACGGACGCTGTACGAATCGATGTATATTCTGGATGTAACCCGCGAAGACGACGAAATGCGGGCCGCTGTGAACGCTGTTGAGGCTGTTATCGAGGAAGAAGACGGAGAAGTCACCGAAACAGTCCAGTATGGTCGAAGACCCCTCGCCTACAGGATCGGCCCCCACACTGAAGGCATCTATATCATCACCTACTTTCGGGGAGGCGGCAATGTCGTCCGGGCGCTGAACAACGAATTCCGCACGCTTGAACCCATCATTCGTGGAATCGTCGTTGTCGCCCGCCCGAACACGATCTACAAAAGCGACAAGCCCAAGCCCTCGGATGAAGAGGCAAAAGGGGAAGCAGAAGCTGAAGAAGCAGCAGAGGCAGAAGAAACAGAAGTCGTCGAAGAGACCGCCGAAGAGCCTGCAGATGAACCAGAAGAGATCGAAGAAGAAATCGAAGAAGAGGCCGAAGAAGAGGCCGAAGAAGCCGAAGACGCATCAGCAGAGGAAGCTGAAGAAGCCGCAGATGAAGACGTTGAACAGGTTCAGGACACAGACGAGACGGTCGAAGACCCAGAGGAAGTCGCCGGGGAGGAGCAGAAAGACGACCAGGAGGAAGACGCCTCCGACGAGGAAGAGTGACAGCCGTCTGCCGACCGGCAGATTTCGGCACGGATGTATCATGGCGGAAGGCTGACCCGGTCTTGCGTGGATATATCGGTGCCTGTGATGTATGAGCATCACAAAGATATATCATATTCACGGGGCAGCTCCTCAGAAAGGCAGCGTCAACGATGATTAACAACGTGGTGTTGGTGGGACGACTGGCAACAGATCCGGAAATGAAGTACGCCCAGAGCGGCACCGAGATCACAACCTTCCGGATAGCAGTCAGCCGTCCCCCCCGGGAGAATCAGCAGCAGGACACAGATTTTTTGAACGTTGTCTGCTTCGGCAACGTTGCTCAAAACGTGGCGAACTATCTGGATAAAGGGTCTCTTGTCGGTATCGAGGGACGGATCCAGACGCGCAGCTACGACCAGGACGGGCGCCGTCAGTGGTGGACGGAGATTAACGCTCGAAACATCCAGTTTCTTGAAAGTCGCCAGGAGGCGGAGCGCCGGAGGGCCCAGGAAGGGCGAACTGGACCCCCCGAACAGACCGCTGGAGCCCCCCAGGGCGGTCAGACTTACGGCGGATCCGCCGGAGGACAGCAGCCACAACAAAAGCAGCAGGGACAGCAAAACCAGTCCCAGGAAACACCGCCCCCACCGGCCGAGTTCGATGACATGGATGAGAACAACGATCCCTTCGGTGATGTGTAGCCGGCGACAGGAGCAGCGGTCATGGGCGATCCGCCCCCTGCCCTCGGCATTGATGTCGGGGGGACAACCTCCATCTACGGCCTCATCGAGCGGGACGGCACGATCCGGGCAGAAATCACCCACCCCACCCGCTCCGACATCGGCGGCGAGGCTTTCATTGACGGGATCGCTGCCCGCGCGAACGAATTGGCTGCCCGCACGTCCTTGAACCGGATGGTTGCGGTTGGTATTGGCGTGCCGGGAACCGTCAGCGGCGATGAACGCACCGCTCTCGACTGTCCGAACCTGACCTGTCTCGACGGCCTGCCCGTGGCAGATATGTTGGAAGATCGGTTGGGCGTCCCCGTGTGGATGCAGAATGACGCGTACGTTGCCGGGCTGGCGGAACTGCGACACGGCGCGGCCAGAGACCATGAAAATATGGTGCTTTTCACCCTCGGCACCGGTGTCGGCGGCGGTATTGCCATTGACAACCAGATGCACCGGGGACCGCGGCAGATTATGGGCGAGCTGGGACACATCATCATCCTGCCCGACGGCCCGGTCTGTTCGTGTGGAGCCCGGGGATGCCTGGAAGTGCTGTGCGGAAAAGAGGGTATCGTGAACCGGGCGTGGCGGCGGCTGGAGGACCATCCCGACTCCATGCTTGCGGAGGCCTGTGGTCAAAAGAAAGAGAATATTTCGCCCAAAATGATTGCGGAGATCTGCGCGGCGGGTGACGAAGTGTGCTGCGACCTGCTGAGAGAAACCGGCAGATTCCTCGGGATCGGCATGGCTTCGGCAATCGTCTGCCTCGACCCGGACGTCATCGTCGTCGGGGGTGGTGTCTCCGGCGCCGGAGGTGTATTGATGGACGCCATCCACAAGACCGTCGGGGCCTATGCACGGATCAGTAACTTTGACCCAAAGAACGTGGTTTATGCCGAACTGGGCTGGCGCGCGGGTATCGTTGGGGCTGCGGCCCTCGCATGGGAGCACGTTGATAAGCAGGCGACTGCAACGTAAGGGCCACCGGACAGCCGGGGCCTGTCGAAACATAGCGGCCAATGACAGAAACGACTGACACAACAGAGATGACAGATCAGACCAGTGGCAGATCACTGTGCGAGCTGCTGGAGAAAACCGGGGGCTTTCAGCGAGCACGTGAGGCGCTGGATAACGCAGACACCCTCTGCATCCAGGGCGTCAGTGGTGGCGGGAAGTCCACCTTTTGCGGTGCCTTACTGGAGCACATTGACACCCCCTGTGTAATTCTGACGTACAATGACGAGCGGGCGAAGCAGCTTGTCAGCGATCTGTCCAACCTCCTGGGCGACAAAGACGCCGACCGGCTTCAGCGGCGCGTGCTGCAGCTTCCCTCAACTGCGTCCGCCCTGTATGACGGTGTCACCCCTCCGCCCGAGACGATCGCCGACCGGATGCTGGTACTGGAGCGGCTCTGTGCCGGCGATCCGGTAATCGTGGTGGCCTCCATCACGGCGGCTTTGACGCTCACGATTCCCGGCGCTCACTTCATCGAAGCCCGCGTGGAGCTTCAAGCCGGCCAGGCAATTGACCGCAACGAACTGGGCGAGCGGCTTGAAACGCTGGGATACGAACACGTTGATCTGATTGATGACGTCGGGCAGTATTCGGTTCGGGGCGGTATCGTTGACGTGGCGCCACCGGCCCTGGATTTCCCCGTCCGCGTGGAGTTTTTCGGGGATGAGATCGAGAGCCTGCGCCTGTTTGACCCGGTTTCACAGCGCTCCATCCGCGAGATAGAGCGCACCGGAGTGGGCACTGCGGGCGAAGTGCTCTTGGCAAAAGATATCGTGCAGGCGGCGCTGCCGGAGATTAAGCTGGCGTACCGGAAGGAACTCGACCGCCTCAACGAGGGGCAAAAGACCCGTGAGGTCACCAAGCTCAAGGAGCGCATGGAAGAGGATCTCCGCGACCTGCAGAACCTGCATCCAACCCACAGCCTGGTGCACTATTTGCCGTATTTATACGAGATGCGGGAGACGGTGATGAGCTATCTCCCGGCCGGCGCCCCCGTGATCATGGATGAACCGGTCAGGACAAAGGCCGCCGCCGAGCAGTTTGAAAAAGATGTTCGTGACGCGCATAAGCGTGGAGCGAAGCTGGGGCGACACCTGCGACTTCCGGAGACAGCCTGCCTGAGCTTTGATGAGTTCCGCGGTCAATTCCTCACGCCCTCGCGCCCGCAGATTTTCCTCAACATGCTCAAGCGCGAGGTGCCGTGGGACACCGATGCACCGGTGTCAGTGATCTCAACCCCCCCCACGGCGACCTTCGGCGGACGCTTTGAGCTTCTCGTCGAGGGCCTTGCTGAATGGCAGGATGAGGGGCGCTGCATCGTTGTATGCGCCGGGGACGGCGAGCGGACAGCCGAGGTGCTGGACAAGCGGGGGCTGCAAAACGTGCGAGTGGGTGCAGGCACCGAAGACCTCCGGCTCGATGCCGTCAACTGCCTGCCGTGCGAGCTGTCCAGCGGCTTCGACATGCCGGACGCGGAGCTTGTGGTGATCACCGGCAAGGAAATATATGGCTGGCGGAAGCTGCACCGGCCCGAAAGCTCCAGCTACCGCCGCGGCTTTTCACTGGTCAATCTCCGGGAGCTGAACGAGGACGACTACGTCGTGCACATCAACCACGGCATCGGCGTCTATAAAGGCCTCTCCAAGCAGACCGTGGATGGCATGGAGCGGGACTACATCGTGGTTGATTATGCCGGTGAGGACCGGGTGTATGTGCCGGTGACGCAGCTCGACCGGCTGCAGAAATATGTCGGCCCCGAAGGCGGAAAGGTGAAAGTCAATTCGCTCAAGGGCGGGTCGTGGCAGAAGACCAAGAAGAAGGCCAGCAAATCCGCCCAGCTTCTGGCCCGCGAGCTCATGAAGCTGTACTCAGAACGCGAGCAGGCCGATGGATTTGCCTTTGACGAAGATACTCCGTGGCTCAAAGAGCTGGAGCAGTCGTTCAAATTCGAGGAAACCCGCGACCAGCTCCAGGCCATCGAGGACGTCAAGCAGGACATGGAGGCGGAAACACCCACTGACCGGCTTATCTGTGGTGACGTCGGCTTCGGAAAGACGGAGGTGGCGATACGGGCGGCCTTCAAGGCGGTACTCAACGGCAAGCAGGTAGCTGTCCTTGTACCCACCACCATCCTCGCACACCAGCACTACAACACCTTCAGGGAGCGGCTGTCACGGTATCCAATCGAAATCGAGATGCTCAGCCGGTTCCGTACCACCGAACAGCAGCGGGCCATCACCGGACGGTTGAAAGACGGTTCCGTTGACATCGTCATCGGCACTCACCGGCTTTTAGGCAGCGATATCGGCTTTGACGACCTGGGCCTGCTTATCGTTGACGAGGAGCAGCGTTTCGGTGTCCGCCAAAAGGAGCGGCTCAAAAAGCTGCGCACCTCCGTTGATGTCATCACACTTACCGCCACCCCGATTCCGCGGACGCTGAACATGGCGCTGTCAGGTATCCGGGAAATATCGCTGATTAATGATCCGCCTCCGGGCCGCCGGGCGATCCGGACCTTTGTGCGCGAGCGTGATGACGCCCTGATTGCCGAGGCGATTCGCCGGGAAATCGAGCGCGGCGGGCAGGTCTATTTCGTCCACAACCGGGTACAATCCATTTCGCACATCGCTGCAGGGGTGCAGCGACTGGTGCCGGAGGCGAAGGTGGCGGTCGCTCACGGGCAGATGGATGAACAGGCCCTCGAAGAGGTGATGATGGCCTTTTATGCCGAAGAATTTGATGTGCTGGTCTGTACAACCATCATCGAAAACGGCCTGGATGTCCCGACTGCCAATACTCTGATCGTTGATGACGCCAACAAAATGGGGCTCTCACAGCTCTACCAGCTCCGCGGCCGCGTGGGACGTTCCACCCGGCAGGCGTATGCGTATCTCCTGTACAAATACCCGGAACGGATGACGGAGGACGCCGAGGAGCGGCTGAAGGCAATAGAGGAGTTCAGCGAACTCGGCAGCGGCTTCAAGATTGCGCTGCGCGATTTGGAGATCCGTGGCGCGGGGGATATCCTGGGCAAAGAGCAGAGCGGCCACATGTCGGCTGTCGGGCTGGATCTGTACTGCCAGATGCTGGCGGATGCTGTCTCCACCCTCAAGGGCGAAAACGGCGACAGCGCCCGGAGCGTGTCGGTGGATCTGCCGCTGGAAGCGGTAGTGCCGGCCTCCTACGTCCCCGGGGAGCGGCAGCGCATTGAGCTATACCGCAGGCTCGCCGGTGTTGCAGCCACCGATGAGCTCAAAGCGCTGGTGGTGGAGATGAATGACCGGTACGGCAAACCACCGCGGCCGGTGAGAAACCTTGTCACCATCGCCAGAATTAAGTTAAAGTGTAAGCACGCTGGTGTCACCGATATTATGAGCACCCGCAAAGAGGTAACCGTCCGGCTGGCGGACAAATACCGCCTGTCGCGCCGGGAGCTACGTCTTCTGGAGGGTATCTACGTCCCGTCGCGGCGCCAGGCACGGAGTGGCGCCAAATCGCCGCTGCCCCGGGCCGTCTTCCGGCAACAGCAGATCACCTTCGGATATTCCAGGCGCGATCCACAGCTCATCATTCCGGCACTCAACGATCTGCTCCAGCGGCTGGCCGACAGGCATGACAGGCCAGAAAAGTGGGAACAAATGCAAACCGAAAAATCATCGACCGCCAGATAACTACCATATATAATGGAAAACACAGAATCCGGCAACGACGAAAACCAGCAGGCATTACGGTCAAAAAAGCGGTCCGGCAGACCGGCTGCCATCGGGGTGGCGTTCCGGGCGAGCGGTAAAATCTACTATTTCCGGCCCGGCCGGCGCAGACTTGAACCCGGCGACCACATCATCGTCGAGACAGAGCGCGGCATGGACCTGGGGAAGGTCGTCTCGATTGAATGGGAAGAACCGGATTTCGGCGGCGACGAGCAGATGAAGCCCGTCATCCGGAAGGCCACTTCGGAGGATCTGGCGCGGGAGAAGGCGCTGCGGGAGGAAGAGGAGCAGGCACTGCAGATCTGCGAGGAAAAGATCGCCGACCACGGCCTCCCGATGAAGCTGATAGACGCCGATTACACACTTGACAAAAACTGCCTGGTTTTCTTCTTCAGCGCCGAAGGGCGGGTGGACTTCCGGGACCTGGTCCGCGATCTTGCCAGTATCTTCAAAACGCGGATCGAGCTGCGCCAGATCGGTGTGCGCGATGAGGCAAAGATGGTCGGGGGTCTGGGACCATGTGGCCGACCGCTGTGCTGCCAGACCTTTCTGCGCGATTTCGAGCCCGTGGGCATCCGCATCGCCAAAGACCAGGGACTTTCATTGAATCCGACCAAAATCAGCGGTGTCTGCGATCGTCTCATGTGCTGTTTGCGGTTCGAGCACCAGCAGTATGTGCAGTGTCGCCGGGGCCTGCCTGAAGTTGGTGACAGGGTTAACACGTCGCACGGACCCGGAGAAGTCGTGGACGTCAATGTGCTGCGCCAGGAACTCGTGGTAAAGCTCGGCCCTGACAAGCAGGTTACCCTGGGACGTGAAGAAATCAAGCCCGCGGACGGCGACAGAAGCAAAAAGTCGAACGAAGACAGCAGTTGACACACGAGCGCCACCGGTTGGACGCTGCGGCAGTTGCCATGCTCTGTTACATCATGTACGGTTAATGCGAGGCGCAGCCACTACAGCTGAACATGCGAAAGTGAGTCCACAAGATGGCTGAACGTGACGACAGCTCGACGTTCTACATAACCACGCCCATTTACTATGTCAGCGGTGACCCGCATATCGGCAGTGCATACACCACCATCGCCGCCGATGTGCTCGCCCGCTATCACCGGCTGCATGGCGAGGAGGTCCTGTTCGCCACCGGTACCGACGAACACGGGCAGAAGGTCCTCAACAACGCCAACGAAGCGGGCAAAGACCCCCAGGAGTTCACCGACGAACTCGTCGAGGTGTACAGGCGGGCGTGGAAAAAGCTCGAAATAGACTACGACTGCTTCATTCGCACCACCGATGAAGAGCACGTCGCGGTTGTGCAGTCGGTATTCGAGCGGCTCCGCGAGCAGGCCGATATTTATGAATCAGAATACAGCGGCTGGTACTGTGTGCCCTGTGAGACGTATTTCCAGGAAAACGAGCTCGTGGACGGCTGCTGCCCGGACTGTCACCGCGAGGTCGAACAGGTTGCCGAAGATACATTCTTCTTCCGCACCTCGAAGTACGCCGATGACCTGGTGAAGCATATCGAAGAGAACGAGGATTTCATCCAGCCTGAAAGCCGCCGCAACGAGGTCCTCGCCTTCATCCGCACCGGTCTTCGTGACAGTTGCATCACCCGGGGCCGCAGCGAATGGGATATCCCCGTTCCGGGTGTGCCCGAGCAATCCATATACGTCTGGTTCGATGCCCTGATCAACTATTTGACGGTGGCAGGCTACACCATTGATGACGAGAAGTTCGAGCGGATATGGCCGCCGGACGTGCAGTTGATGGGCAAGGATATCCTCACGCGCTTTCATGCCACCTTCTGGCCGGCCATGCTCATGGCTCTGAACCTGGAGCTACCACGGTCCCTGTTTGCCCACGGCTGGTGGAATGATGCCGGGGGTCAGAAGATGAGCAAGTCCCGCGGGAATGTCGTTGATCCCTTTGCCGTCATTGACGATATCGTGGAACATTCCGGTGTGCGCACCTCGTTTGCTGTCGATACGGTGCGGTATTATCTCCTGCGGGAGGTCCCGTTCGGGCTGGATGGCAACTTCTCACACATGGCGCTTTTTTCGCGTTTCAACGCCGATCTGGCCAACGATCTGGGGAATCTTCTAAACCGGACACTGCCGCTGATAGAGCGGTATCTCGATGGTAAGATGCCTGATCCCGGTCCCGGTGCAGGGGCGCTTGACGGTGAGACCGAACAGATTGCCGGACGCGTTGAACAGTTGATGTCCGAAGCAAACTTCCGTGAAGCGCTGGAGGTCATCTGGGATCTCACCAAGCGCGGCAACAAGTTTCTGGACGAACGCGAACCCTGGACACTTCATAAAGAGGGCAAGTATATCGAGCTTAACGCGGTTTTGACCGATGTGATCGGCTGCTTGCGATCCGTCGCCATCATGATCAGTCCGTTCATGCCCTCGGTCTCTGCAGAGATATGGAAGCAGATCGGTCTTTCGGAGGCCGGTGCAAAAATGGATTGGGACGACCTGTATGGCGGGCGCATTCCCGAGGGAACAGTCATTCAAAAAGGCGATCCGATTTTCCCGCGCGTGGATCTTGAGCGGCTCGCAGATAAGCTCGAGGCACGGGAAGCTACAGAAGAACCCGAAAGTGGAGATATGATGGAGAAAGCAGAAAAGATTTCGTTCGACGATTTCACGCGCCTGGATCTGCGGATGGGCAAGGTCCTGGAGGCGAACCGGGTGCCGAATGCGGATAGGTTACTGGTGCTGAAAGTTGATATCGGTGAAGATGAGCCGCGGCAGGTTGTGGCGGGGCTCGCGGAGCAGTTTAACCCGCGGGAGCTCATAGATAAGACCGTTGTGCTGGTGGCGAATCTTGAGCCCGCAGAAATTCGCGGGACGGAATCAAACGGTATGATACTCGCAGCCGGTGAAGACGAGCCTCTGGCCATTATCACTGCGGACAGAGACGTGCCGGTGGGGGAGAAGGTGCGGTAAACGTGATTACTCTGCGGCTACCTCTGCGCCGCAACAGCAGGATAGGAGCAGACACGTGAAGCGTCCGAAAGCATCAAGTCTAATCTGGCGCATTGCTGCGCTGGCGGCTGTCCTGTTCGGGATAACGCTGCTGGTCCGATTGTCGGGGACCGACAGCATCGCAGTGCACTTATACTATCTGCCGATCATCTACGCAGGCTACTACTTCGGCGACTACGGCGCAATCCTGACCTCCCTGATCGCAACCTTCTTGTGCGGACCTTTCATGCCTGCACGCTATACCGTGCAGGGCGAACCCGTGCGGCAGGAGGCTCTCACCATCCTGGTGCGGATGTGCATGTTTTATGTGGTGGGTCTGGCGGCGTCGAAGATCGCCCTGGAGCTGAAACGCCGCGCATCGGAGGCCCAGCACCTCTACGAGGTGGCTCACAGCATCACCGGGTCCCTGCGGTTGAACGAGGTCCTCGATCTCATCACAAGCAGTGCGGTTGATGTGATGGGAGCCAAAGCGTGTTCAATACGCCTGCTGGATGAAGAGAGCGGAGAGCTGGTCCCGGCGGCCATGTCCGGCCTCAGTGAAGACTACTGGCAGAAGGGATCCGTTTCCCCCGAGGAGAGCCCGGTGGACCGCAAAGCCCTGCAGGGCGAGAGCGTCCAGATCATGGATGTGACCGAAAACGGCAGCTTCCAGTATCCAGAAGAAGCGCGAGCCGAGGGGATCACCTCGGTTCTGACGGTGCCGCTGCGTGAGAAGGAGAAGACCTGCGGGGTTATCAGGGTGTACGCCCGGCGCAAACGGCGATTTTCCGCGCGCGAGGAGGAGCTCCTGGGCGCCTTTGCCGACCAGGCTGCTGTGGCCATCGAAAATGCCCGTCTGTATGAAAACATCAGGCGCAACTACTACGAGACCGTCAAGGCACTCACCACCGCTGTGGAAGCCCGCGATTCGGCGACATACAACCATTCCCAGCGTGTCACCGAACTGGCTGACAAAGTCGCCAGAGCCATGGGGCTGAGCAACGAGGACCGGGAAATGC
>JBKHJK010000608.1:0-2510 GCA_046538215.1 Armatimonadota bacterium | reverse complement strand
GGACGAGACTGACCGGCGTTCACGCGAAATAAGATGCGCTATCTCCAGCGGCTTGATGAGCTGATCTCTACCGGCGCGGATGGTCTCAGCACACGGGTGTTTGAGGCACAGACGGAGTTCCTCGAAGCGCAGCAAAACGCCGACGGAGGTTTTGCTGGACGTGACGGCTCCTCTGACATTTATTACACCGACTTCGGGCTGCGAACTGCCAGTATATTGCACGCCTCCTCCAGGGTATTCGCCAGCACGAAACAGTTTTTGCGAAGTGCCGACCCCGGGAGCATCGTCGAGGTCTTTAACCTCCTCAATAGCCGGCGGATTCTGTCAGATCACGGTGTAAAGCTGCCGGTGAATGAGGAGGAACTTCAGGCGATTGTCCGGGCGCAGCGGCATCCTAACGGAGGATATGCGCGCCCTGATGGCAGCGGCCCCAGCGCCTATCAGACCTTACTGGGGAAGCTTTGCATGCAGATGCTGGGTGATGACACGCCGGATGATGGAGGGGCTGGAGCAATGCTGGCGCTGCAGTGCACCTCCGGCGGCTTCACCGAGACACCTCGACAGGGATTACCGCACACCAGCGCGACGGCGGCGGCAATGTCGGTACTCCTGATGGAGAATAGACGGGGGCCGACACTGGACGGGGCGGCGGAGTTTCTGGGCACGATGCAGTCAGATACGGGAGGATTGCGGGCTCATCCGGAGGCCGGGCAGGTGGATCTGCTTTCCACATTTACCGGGCTGGTCGCGATTACGATGAGCGGTCACACGAAGATGATTGATCTGAGCAAAGTTGCGCGCTTTCTGCGAACGGTCGCTCATCCCGGCGGCGGATTCGGAGCCCATGCCGGTGATCGCGGCGCCGATGTTGAATATGCCTATTACGGTCTTGGCTGCCTCGCGATATGCCGGGGCGCAGTGCAACGGGGCGAGCACAGCCGCCAGTGACGCTGCAGCCTGACGGAGCGGTGAATCATGCGCATCGTCCATATTGCAGCCGGAGCCGGACAGATGTACTGCGGGGCCTGCAACCGCGATATGGCCCTCATTCGCGGCCTGATGGATCGCGGCCACCAGGTGCAGGTTATTCCGCTGTACACACCACTGCGCCTTGAGGGCGATGAGATACTAACCACCCGCATTTTCATGGGCGGTATCAACGCGTATCTGCAGCAGCATTCAAAGATTTTCCAGCACACCCCGGCATTTATAGACCGCCTGCTCGATCACCCCGGCCTTTTGCGATGGGCGTCGAAGATGGCCGTCAGCACCTCCCCATCAGACCTCGGGGCAATGACCGTGTCGGTTCTTCAGGGACGCGACGGCCGCCAGCGCAAGGAGCTCGACCGGCTCATCAAATTCCTCTCCGCGGGCGATCCGCCCGACGTGTTTTCGATCACCAATTCGATGCTGTCGGGGATTGCACCGGCGCTCAAAGAGTGTTTTGACGCTCCCGTCATCTGCGGGCTTCAGGGTGAAGATGCGTTCCTCCGGAAGATGACCGACCCGTACACCACACAGGCGCTGGATCTCATCCGCAAACACGCCCGGCATATTGATGGCTTTACGGCCTCGACACACTCCTACGCCGACGAAATGGCCGGGCTTCTGGATATTGACTGCGGCCGCATCCACGTGGTGCGCACCGGCTTTGATGTGGAGCCGTACCGCGGTATTGCCCGGGCGCGTCGCGAGGTCCTTTCCGACAGCCCGGTGGTCATCGGCTACCTGTCGGTCATCGCTCCGCCGAAGGGCCTGGATATCCTGGTGGAGGCGTGGATTGCGCTGGCGGAGAACCACCGGACGAGGCTGCAGGTGGCCGGACGGGTTTTGAACACAGGGTACTATAATGAGATCAGGCGGCAGATACGTCGGGCGGGTCTGGATGACCGCTTCAGGCACGCTGGTGAGGTCGATTTTGAGGGGAAACTGGATTTTCTGCAGCAGTGCGACATCTTCTGCCAGCCCAGTCGTGCCACCGAGCGCCGGGGCCTGGCTGCACTTGAAGCAGTGACCTCCGGCGTACCCGTTGTCCTCCCTGACAGGGGCGCGTTTCGGGAGATAATTGAGCGCACGGGCGGAGGGGTCCTGTTTAATCCCGAGGACCCTGTGGCGCTAACAGAGCGGATCAAAGAGCTTCTGAACGACCCGGAGCGAGCCCGCGCAATGGCCCGGGCGGGAAGTGAAATCGCCGCATCATATTACAGCCCACAACTGGCGGTCGCTGACCTGATGGCGGTGCTGGACGCCATCGGCGGCCGATGATAGTGCGCTCGTACCCCGATCTGCTGTCTGTGACTGCCACGTTACCGCCGGATGTCCCGGTGTGATTTGCCTGCAATTTCATCACCATGGACTGCCGGCAGGCCTCAACGTTTAACACCAACCGAATGGGAGTGACGCGGGCTGGAAGCTGAGAATTGAAAACGGCAACGGCATCAATTCTCACCTGGCCGCTGCAAACCGCGCGGCGTCCAGACTGAGCCACGGAATCTTTCAGGCTCTAAGGG
>JBKHJK010000607.1:0-2511 GCA_046538215.1 Armatimonadota bacterium | reverse complement strand
GTTCGTTGGCGGCTGTAAAGGTGCCGTTCCCCTCGTTGTGAAATAACCGCCCGGCGATGTACACATCAACCAGGCCGTCACCATCATAATCACACCACGCTGCCGCACCGTTGCCGGAAATCCCGGCCTGTTTGGTGACATCTGCAAAGTACGGTTCAGACAATGCTGTACACGCACACAGGACAACAGCCGCCACGATTGATAGATATCTCACGGCGTTCCTCCCTTGCTCAGCAGTTGTGCTCATTCAGGATATCCGACAGGGATGATGTACAGGGGCGCTTCATCAGCGGCGAGGTCCAGCGCCTCCGCGACCCCGTCGTCATCAAAGGCCCCTACCGGCACGGAGCCGAGTCCCAGGGCCACCGCCTGCAGGTGGATATTTTCGGCGGCGTGTCCCGCCTCCATGTGGACATATCGCCGTGCGCGGTCCCCGTACCTCCCTGCAGTGCGCTCGTACACGCCCGCAATGACGATATCAACGGTCGCACCAGAGACCGATTCCTAGCCCAATGCAGCAGCTGCAAGGGGCTGTCGCAGATCGTCTGTGGTGATCTGCACGAGGCTGTGCTCCTGCGGGCGGTAGTGGTACAGCCCGTCGGTTGTGACCAGGTACACTTCCAGCGGATAGGTCGCCCCCGCTGAGGGGGCGGCACGGAGGCCCTGCGATGGCTCGGTGATGCCCTGTGCGGCCCATGCGAGCTGCCCCATCTGCTCGATGCTCAGCTCCCGGGCGCTGAAACTGCGAACTGACCGCCGCCGGCTGATGGCCTCCTCCACCGACATCTGTCCGTCTGTGTCCGGTTCTGGAAGATCAATGACATCCTCTGCGGCTGTCTCCTGCGCTGCAGTCGTACAATCCGTCATCATCATCACTCCCACCAGCAGCGCCACCACGAAAATCGCCAGTGTGCGACGCATGATTTCCCACTCCTGTATCCGTTCATTTGATCTGAAGTTCCATGACCCGAAAACCCCGGTCTCGCGGTCGTCGAGATCGGCGGCCTCGACCTGGCAGTCGCCGGGCTTTGACCGGACTCAGCCCATGGAATCGTCGGTCCTGCTGTCGAAGCTGTAGATCTTCCCCAACCGGTTCCCCACCAGCAGGTCCACTACGCCTTCGTGGTTGTGGTCCAGCGCCTGGAACTCGAGGGCGCCGTGATTGGTCTCACCGAAGGTCCACTGCTGCTCGAAATCATGGTTTATCAAACGCAGGCGACATCACGCCTGGGCCCCATCAAACCGACCTCCAGGAGTAGATCGCCTCTGTATTAGTGAACGTATTCGACGGAGCAGCCGACAACGCCTTCCGGCCGCAGTGAGCGGGGCCCTTGACACTTGAACAGGTGTTCGCATCACGCTATAATGAATGCGTACATTTCCCCGGACCGCGACCGCTGTGGGCCGCCTGATCCGCCGCCGGAGGATTTCATGTGAACTGGTCAAAGGCACTCCGAAGAAAGCTGAACTCCATGTTCCCTGAAAAGGCATCTGGGGGATCATCTGATGCCTCCTCAAGCGCGTCAGAGGGAGGCAAAGACCACGACTGTGACCGTGACGAGCCTCCCCGGATTATCACTCCCGACACCTTACCGTTTCCCAAACCCTTTTTCCCGGGTGCTGATTTGAATGAGGCCACCGGTGGCAGGGAGCTTCAGGCACGGGCCGGATCCGCCTATTTAATACAGCATCCCGCTGCCCAAATGCACGAGACATGGGCATCTGTAGATGAGCAATTTGCACACGAATTTGACCGCATCGACTCGGCACTGCGCCGGCTGGTTGCCGGGGAGGGTGATGGCGACCTGTCACCGGAGGATCTCGCCTTCTTCGACCTCGAGACCACGGGCCTGTCGAACACGCCGCTTTTCCTCATCGGTGCCATGAGCTTTGAGGACGGCGGCTTCGTGATACGGCAGTATTTTGCCCGCCATTACGGTGAGGAGGCCGCCGTCATCTCCGCCTTTGCCGACGATCTTGCAGCACGCGGGATGCTGGTATCATTCAACGGCAAATCATTCGATCTGCCGTACACGCGAACACGAGCCGTGGCCACCCGGACTGACTTCGACATTCATCTGCCCCACCTCGACCTGCTGCACGTCTCGCGGCGCATCTGGAAGAACCGGCTGCCGGACTGCAGGCTGCTGACACTGGAGAGCCACATCTGCGGACGCTCGCGGACCGATGACATCCCCGGAGAGCAGATCCCCGAGGCATATCACGAATACGTCCGCAGCGGCCGCATCCACGATATCATCGAGATACTCAACCATAATGTGCTCGACCTGCTGACCATGGCGGACCTGATGGTGAGGATGCCGGATTGAACCGCGACATGGATACAGCCCAATTCATCGAACAGCTCCAGTCATCATCGGACTATGAGGGCCAGATCGTTCATGTCCGCGAGGTCGCCTCACGCCCCGCCCGCTACGCCGAGACCGCAGAGCCCCTGCCCGATCACGTGCAGGCCGCACTGAAGTCGAGGGACATTGACCGGCTGTATTC
>JBKHJK010000606.1:0-2511 GCA_046538215.1 Armatimonadota bacterium | reverse complement strand
GCACAACCTGCACCGCTCGCACACCGTTGCGAACGCCGGCGACAGCGCACATCGTCTTGCGGCCCGCGATTTGCACTTTCACTGTCCTGCTCTTTTCCGCCGGCACCTGCAGCCGAAGGACCTGTCCGACCTTCAGTGAGGCGACCTCGCGAGCCGAGATCGAGCTTCTGGCAAAAACCGCCCGCACCGGGATTGACGAACGGTTGAGCCTCTGTGTGAGGGATTCAGAATCTTTTCGCCGGTCGGAGATGCGGTTCGCCGAACCCAGCAGCCGCTGCATGGTGGCCGAGGGCAGCCCCAGCGTCATCGTCCCCCGCCTGGAGCCGATTTGCATCTTGAAGCTCGCACACAGCACCCAGCTATCCTCCTCCAGCAGATCCACGGCCATCGGCGAGCCGTAGATATCATCTATCTTTTCCGGCAGCACTGTCAGAACCCTGGCGGCGGCCCGCCCTGCACCGAGAATCTCCTCACTGAATGCCTCCAGAAGACTCAGCTCGATCTCCGTCAGCGAGCCATCTATCACCTCCGGATCCTCCCCGCTCCCTCCGAGCATCATGTCGAAGGCGGCACACAGAAGCGGGCGATCAATGTGCATCAACCCGGCGGGCAGGTCGGGCAGGATTGTGAAGGCGGTCATAACTGCGCTGTCGGGAATGACGCCAATATACTGGCGTGCTTTCATCCGGTCAATATTCTGAAACTTCGCCCCGGCCGTGCCGGAAAGATACACGCGGAGGGTGCGATTGAGGGCGGCTCCAATGCGGTCGCAGTCCCTGATGATGCGCTCGACCTGTGCCGACGAAAGCCGGTAGGCACGCCGAAAATCGTACAGCGTCACCTCGATATCGCCGTCGTGCTGCACCTGAGACTGGTACTGACCCAAAGCATCGTCGAGCCTGTGGAGCTCGTCTTCAGAGATGATACCCGGATCTGAGGGACCTTCGTTCATGATTGTTCACCTGCAGTGCCGGATTCCCGGGGCGCTCTTCAGTCCCCGGCGTCCGGCGGAATCTCACCTTCGAGGGCGTCCAGCAGCGCTTCGAGCTGTTTGCGAAGATTGCCGAGCTCTCTGGATTTGAACGACTGCTTTGTCTTCTCCAGGCTCTCGATAGTCTGCTGCACAGCGTGGATGAGGAGATCCAGACGCGGACACTGAAACATCGGACACACGGGCCGGTCCCGCCCCATCCACAGCGTCGAGGCGAACGCGGACATGGCCTCCAGGGACCGGTACATCTGCATAAGACATACACCGACGTATTCCGAGGCATACATTGTGCCCCGACCGTGTTCGATGGCGCTGTCCTGCACCGAAGCGGAACCGGACGACGGCGGCGTCTGCCCGGCAAGAGACTCCACCTGCCGGAGCACTTGAACGCTGCGCCGGTATGCGGCCGCTTTACTGACAGCCAGGCACAGGGTCTCCAGTTCCACCGGCCTGCCGAGATGCCCCAGGACGGGGGTGTCCAGAAACCCTGCGGGGACGCAGTCACCGGCGGCGTCGCTGATGACGATGGCCACCATCTCGTCCTCCGCGGAATTCTCGCCACAGAGGCTCTGAGTCAGATCGGCCGCCACCACCAGCACGTCCGGGGGGCAGGTGCGGAAGGTCTCCTGCAACGCCGTGGAGTCGCAGGCGCCTGTGGATCCGTATCCCCTCTCATTCAGTGCTTCTGTCGCAGACTGCACGAACGCGTCGTCGTTGTCCGCAACCAGTATCCGCGCCATCTGCGTCACTGTTTTGTCCTCCCGCTGATATGCCGCCATCGTGTTCTGTGATGTCTTCTGTGTCATGCCTCACCGCCGCAGGTGGTGCAACTTCGCCGGATACTCTCCGCCGCCCACAGGCCGTCTCGTGACAGAGTCCGTAGCCTGTCGCTGGATCATCATCCCGGTAAGACCGGGGCAACCGAAGACCGGACCGAAGCCGCTGGTGCCGTACGCAGGGCCTGTCCGGGAACACGCAAAAAGGCACGGCCAGAGCCAGCTCCCGCAGGAGCGTGGTCTGACCGTGCCTTCCACTTACAGGCCTTGCGCCTGTCCGTCAAGGCATCCCCACGATACGCGGTGGGGCCATGGCTGTTATCGGCACGGACAGCGGAGAACTTAAATATCTGCACCACGCTCAAGCGGAGATGTCAAACAAATGGCGAATTCGCTTATGGCAAATGCCACCCCGATATTTCCACCCCGGGTGGCATCCCCCCGCTGCTCCAACTTTCCTGTATAAGCAATATGGGTTCACCAACGTTACCGTGGCTCGGCCCGATGGCTGTGACTTTTACAGCCTGAGGGTGGCGCCGTCGTTTGACGCCAGCTTCCAGCCCGAGTCCGGCTCGCTCGGCGGTGAAAGCATCAACAGCGCTCTCTGCGCATCTTTATGGCGCATCATTGCAGTATGAAAGCGTGGCATCCAGGGAGCTGACTACTGGTCGTCACCCGACGTGATCGCAATCGGCGTGACCCAGATGGTCCCGATGCCGCGGGTGCAGATAACGGCCTTTGCGG
>JBKHJK010000605.1:0-2511 GCA_046538215.1 Armatimonadota bacterium | reverse complement strand
GGTAGTAGTAGGAACTTGGGAGCGTGTTGTCGTAATCATTCGCGTACATCATCAGAGCCGTACCAAGCTGCTTTTGGTTGCTCAGACAGGCCGTCTGGCGTGCCTTGTCCTGAGCCCTGGCGAAGACGGGGAAGAGAATTGCAGCCAGTATCGCGATGATCGCGATGACGACCAGCAATTCAATGAGCGTGAACCCTTTGATGCGTGTCAATGTGATGTGCTCCTTTTTGAGTGAGTGTAAGTACTCGGGTGGTGTCTGGGTGTGAGGTCTCCCGCGGGTGCTTTTTTCAAGGTCCTCTGGGTGCCAAGTCAATTGACTTCGCCTACAGTATAGCCACGGAGCTTTAAGTGGGGTTTAAGACAATGTTAAGTGGGGATTAAGAAATGCGCAGTTGTCTGTGGAGGATTACAGGCGACGGAGGCTGATCGCACCGGCGATGAAGAGAGCAACATCAATGGTTGTGGCCTCCACCATGCCGTTGAGTTCCAGCCGATCAAATGCGGAATCATCTCCTCTCCCAAGCACCCGGAGAGCGACGGCGGCGGCGAAAACAACCACGATAACTGCGATAGTGAATGGCTTTTTCATAGCTTCACTATCTACCTCAGGCATTGCAAACACATGGGGCCACAGCACCTTCCGCTGCGGGCCCATGAAGCTTGCAATGGAAGTGCGAGAAGGCACTATTGATCCCAATTATCAGTCCGGAACGGAGATGCGGGCAGTCCACCGCTGTTATACAGGTTACATTCCGGGTCTGCAGCCCATGCGTAGCGGACAGCCACCGGGTTTGAGACCTCGGGGCTGGAGACATGTACCACAGATCCGTTGATGGTCGCCTGCGCCGGATGAAAGGTTTTGTCCGGCCCGGCGATTTCGAAGCCTGTGAGGACGGCACCCTTTGCAACCAGCCCGTCACCTGCATGATCAAAGACGATGGTGGCAGTGTTGCCCTCTATGGTCATCTCGCGGAAGATCGGCCCTGAATACACGATGTCACGTGCGTACTCGCTGCCGAGAGCCACAAGTGCCAGGCGTTTGCCAACGGCCTGCTTGTTCAATGGATGGATATTGTCGGTCATCCCCACGTCAATAGTGATGGCGAGGCCAGTGTTACTAACATCGTCGAGAATGTTGAGCTGCGACTCGCGCAGAAACGGCCACTGGGGATTGCCGCGGAAGTTAGGGAGCTGGACGACCAGAAATCTGAAGGCGCCCTGTCCCCACTGTCGCCGCCAGCCGTGTATGAGATGCGAAAGCAACGTGTCGTATTGTTCTGCCTGTCCGGGTCGTGCATCTGCCTCACCCTGGTACCACAGGGCACCTCTAATCGCATACGGAGCGAGTGGTGCAATCATGCCGTTGTACAGCACCCCGGCCATGCGGTGGGGGCCGCCCCGTGGGACGTTGGGCCGGTCGGGAGTTTCTTTGCCCTCGCGTTTGCATTTCTCAACTTCATCCCGCCACTCTGAGATCGCTTTTGCGTATTCCCCTGCGATCTGCTGCTGGCGCTCGAATTCGGCATCGAAATCTTCCAGGAGCGGCGCGAAGGTTTCATCAGACCGGATTTCCTCCTGCCGGGTCCATGCGCGGGCGGGAGTGCTACCCCACGAGGAGTTGATCACACCGACAGCGACGTCGAGCTCTTTGTGCAATTCGCGGGCGAAGAAATATCCGGCAGCCGTGAAACGTCCGGTGGTGTCCGGCCCGGCCATCTCCCACGACCCGGTCACATCGTCAACGGGCTCCGCCGAGTATTTTCGCCGGGTGGTGAAGCAGCGCACCATCGGATTCTCGGAATTAGCGATCTCTTCTTTGGCATTCTGGGAACGGGCGACGGTCATGGCCATGTTCGACTGTCCCGATCCCAGCCACACCTCGCCGATATATACGTTGGAATAGACCAATGCGTCGCCATCATCGGTGGTCACAGAAAACTCATACGGCCCCCCGTATTCCATAGGTTTCAGGCGCTGGCTCCAGGTGGCATCGTCGTCAACGGTACGCTGGACCTCCTGGTTTGCACACTCCACCGTCACTGCCGCTCCGGGGGTAGCCGTGCCCCACACCGGGACCTCCATTCCCGCCTGCAGGACCATATTGTCACCGAAAATCGCCGGCATCTTCAAATCTGCCGACGCCATGTTGTGAGGCACAGCAGTCCGGCCACCGCCAGCAAAACTACACATTGCATTTCGTCAACTGATCGCATTCATTATGCTCCTCCTGGCGTATCCGCCTGTCGTTTGAAACGATCACAGCGGCGATAATTTCGGGTTTAAGCACTTTTTCACCTTCTATTGAGATAATTGCCGCGGGCGGCTGCAGGGTTTCTCCAAAAGCGCTCTCCGTTCATTCTCAGTGATGACGCCGACTTCACACACCACAGGGAGGTGCACACAGGGCTGCGGGCGTAATACTCTCACAGACAACTCGATGAGGCTCGGGAGACTTCACATGTTTCCAGATGCGGTTAATTGATAGGTGAATCGAGATACACAACCATGCTC
>JBKHJK010000604.1:0-2513 GCA_046538215.1 Armatimonadota bacterium | reverse complement strand
CTGTACGGCTGACTGCATCAGCCCGGGGCCGGAAAGGCGCTGGCGGATTACCGCGATATCCTGCTGCATCACCAGCCGTGACAGCTCATCATCCACGGTCACGATGTCGAAGATCCCCGTGCGTCCGTGGTAACCGGTGCCGTGGCATTTCTCACAGCCCTGTCCCATCTTGAGGGTGGCGCCCTCGAAGGCGTCGCGGCTCACACCCAGTGCCTCCAGGTCGCCTGTCGTCGGCTCGTACTCCTTTGCACATGCGTCACACAGCGTCCGCACCAGCCGCTGGGAGATAATGGCGCTGAGGGCCGAGGCGACCATGTACGGCTCGACACCGAAATCCAGCAGCCGGGGGATGACCAGCTCGGCACTGGCCGAATGCATGGTGGTCAGAAGAAGCTGTCCCGTCATACCCGCGCGCATGGCGATCTCTGCGGTCTGCGGGTCGCGGATTTCACCGACCATCACCACCCCGGGATCCTGCCGCAGGATAACCGAAAGCGCCTTTGCGAAATCCAGGCCCTCGGTGACCTGCGTCTGTGAGACGCCGTCGAGATCGAACTCCACGGGCTCCTCGATAGTCGCCAGGGAGCGCCCGCCCGTACCCTGCCGAAGCTCCTGCAGGGCGGCGTAGATGGAGGTGGTCTTTCCGGATCCGCCGGGGCCGCAAAAGACAACCGCTCCGGTCGGCTGGTGGATGAGCTCCTGCACCTGCCGGTTCTGCTCGTCGGTGAGGCCGAGCCGGCCGAGGTCGAAAAGCTGGGCGGCGGGATTCAGCACCCGGATGCTCAGCTTCTCGCCGCCGATCCCCGGCATCACCGTCACGCGAAGGTCCACCGGGCCATCAATGCCTGTGAGGGTGATGCGGCCCTCCTGGGTGGTTGCGGTCCTGTATGACTTCAGGCGCGCCTGGTTTTTGAACATCCGCAAAAGCCGCCCGGCAGTATCTGCGGGGATAGTCCCAACATCAAAGATCACGCCGTCAATCCGCAGGCGGAAGGCGTAGCCATCACGTCGGGGCTCAAGCTCCATGTCATTGGCCCGGTGGTTGATCGCCTGGCGGACGAGGAAGTTCCCCAGCAGCGGCAAATCATCGCTGTGCTGCCCGATATATCCTGCAATCTCAGCAAAATCCATAGGTGAACGCATGGCGTCCTCTGCCGTCCAGGAGGCGAAACGCATATATTCTTCGATGGTGTGACGCGCCCACTGCCCGTGTGGCTTGGGAAGCCCCTTCACCTGCCACGGACCCTTGCCGTCGGCCAGTTCGAGCCGTAGTGTCGCCCGCCGCCAGCCGTGCACGGACACACGCGTGACCTGGGAGTAATCGGCCACCAGCTCTCCCGCCTTTTCCGCCCGCTTTTTCACCGGCCGATACGCCAGGCCCGTTTGTGACAGATGCAGGCTGGCATTATCCCCGGTGACCACGTGCTCACCTGTTAAAGGCTGAAACAACCACATCGTGATTTCTCCTTTCAGATCACGGCTTCAGGAGGACAGATTCCCAATGATATTCACCAGCGGCAGGAACATCGAATACCCCAGGCTGCCTACGAAGAGGCCAACCAGGATAATCAAGATCGGTTCCAGTACCGCCGCCATCCGCCGCGTCATCAGCTCCGCGCGTGACAAAAAGTAATCAGACAGGCTGCGGCAGGCCTCCGGAAGGGTCCCGGATTTCTCCGCCGAGCGCAGATGCCACAGGATGCTTTCAGAAAGAATATCCGTCGCCTCCAGGGCGGTTCCGGCGGAGTGTCCGCAGCGCGCCCGTTCGGCGGCCCTGCGCATCGCCACAGCCATCATCTCATTGCCACTGGCGGCCCCGGCTCCTGCGAGGGCTTCATCAAGCGGCATTCCCGCATCCAGCGATATTCCGAGCACGCCCAGGATGCGGGCGGTGGCCGAGTCGCGATTCAGGCGTCCGAACACCGGCAGCCACAGCGCCCAGATATCCCTGTCAAGCTGCATACGCGGCGAACGCCGGTAAAACAGGTAGATGATAATTAGCACGATCGCGATAACAACGACGAAGAAGACCACAGTGGGCATGACCTGCGACAGCCAGCTTGCAAACCGGGTGGGCCAGGGGAAGTCGCTGCGCTCCATGCCGAGCTCCAGGTAGAGTTGGAGAAACTTGGGGACGAAAAAGCCAGTGCTGACCGCAAAAACACCCAGCATGAGACAGATGAGAACCACGGGATAGACCACCGGCGCGACGGCAAGCTGGGCCAGGCGGCTCATGTTGTCGAGGTATTCCGAAAGCAGGCGCAGAGACTCCTGCAGTCGCCCGGCTTTCTCGGCCGTTCGCACCACCGCCACCGAGCCGCTGCCAAAAATATTCGGGTAACGCTCCATCGCTTCGGCAAAGGTCAGTCCGCGTGATCCGACCACTCCGGCCATATCCCGCACCACCTGGGCGGCGTTTGGAGATGACATGTCGTCCGCGGCGGCGTCGAGGGCTTCATGCAGGGGGATACCGGCCTGGAGCAGCTCCGCGAGGTGCCGGTACAGCCATACCC
>JBKHJK010000603.1:0-2524 GCA_046538215.1 Armatimonadota bacterium | reverse complement strand
GGCTCAGGTGAGAATTGAGCCGTTGCCGTTTTCAATTCTCAGCTTCCAGCCCGAGCCACGGGTTTTTGGGAGGTATCATCAGATTTGTGACGCTAAACAGGTACGATTTTCGACAGCGAAAATCCATGGATGGGCCACGGTCTAAGGATACGGGCATTCATTTGTTATATCCTGAGAAACGCTGTGCTCCGTGTTTTTAAGGCAGGTCTTTTCCCATTGCAGATGGAATATTCTTAATGCCGATACATTGATTGAATACCGGAGGTGCCGGTGATGGCTGACACGCTTGGAGTCGGGATACATGGAGCCGGATGGGTCGCAAATGAGCATCTCAACGCGTATATGGCGAATCCGCATTGCGAGGTCGTGGCTGTTTCGTCACGCCGCGAAGCATCCGCCCGCAAGGCCGCCGAGCTGTGTGGGGCTCCGCAGGCGGCGATCTATACGGACTATGAGCAATTCCTGGCCGATGACAACCTCGATTTGATCTCCATCACCACGCCCAACCACCTGCATGTCGAGGAGGGCGTGGCCGCAGCGCAGGCCGGGAAGCATTTCATCATGGAAAAGCCCATGGCGCTGTCGGTCGAGGGCGTCTATGCTCTGCGCGACGCCGTCGCCGAGGCGGGTGTGAAGACCGTGGTGAGCTTTGTGCTCCACTGGTGCCCCTCGTTGATCAACGCAAAGCGGCAGATCGCCGAGGGCGCAATCGGCGAGATCTTCTACGTCGAGGCCGATTATTGGCACGGCGTGGATGACTGGTACCCCGGCTGGGACTGGGCGATTACGAAGGAGATGGGCGGATCGAGCTTTCTGTTCGGCGGCTGCCATGCGGTTGATGCCGCCCGCTGGCTGACCGGGCTGGATATTGTGGAGGTCTCCGCGTACGGCGGCGGCTGGGATGATCGTTATGAGTATCCCGCCACGGTCGTCGCCTCGGTGAAATATTCCAACGGCGTGGTCGGCAAGCTCTCCAGCTCCGTGGATATCATCGCGCCGTACCAGTTCAATATTGACATTCTCGGCGACCAGGGCGCAATCCGCGACAACAAGCTGTGGTCCCGCATACTGGCCCCGGAGGCTGATGACTGGACGGTCACGCCCGCGATCCTGCCTGACAGCGGCGATGTCGAGCACCATCCCTTCGAGGGCGAGATCAACCACATTGTGGATTGTATCCTCAATGACGTTGAATCTGATGTCAACGTCGCCGACGCCGTCAACACCCACGAGGCGTGCCTGGCGATTGATATGTCCGCCGAGCAGGATGGAGCAACGGTAACACTGCCGGTGCAGTGAGAAGAAGGCCGTGATCGAGATGACACACTGGATGGAAGGCTACAGGTGTCTTTTGCTTGCGCCGGATGTCACGGTGACGCGGCTCGTCGAGGCGTGCCTGCAGCGCGAGGGGATGGAGGTCGAGCGCCGGGAAACCACCGACCTCCCGGAGGCCCTGCAGATCCAGCCACCGCCGGATGTCATCATCGCCGACGGTGACGCGCTTCCCGGCCGCGAGCCGGAGGACTTCGCCGAAGAGGTTGACGCGCCCGTGGTGTGGATGAGCTCCCGGACCATCGAGATTGAGGGCATCAAGACCATCCGCAAGCCTTTCAGCCCGCCGGAGATGATCATGACGGTCCGCGATGCCCTGCCGGAATCTCCCGGCGCCCCGGAGCCTGAAGCAGCCGAAGAACCCTCCGCCCCGGACGAGGCTGAGGCACCTGAAGCAGAATCTGAGACACCGGTGGAAACCCCCTCCGATGAGGCGGAAGTAGAACCGGTTGAGGAAGCCGAGCCAGCCGATGAAGAGAAA
The DNA here is from genome assembly GCA_046538215.1 of Armatimonadota bacterium. Taxonomy (GTDB): domain Bacteria; phylum Armatimonadota; class Zipacnadia; order Zipacnadales; family UBA11051; genus JBKHJK01. The sequence continues at coordinate 711 of JBKHJK010000603.1, read as the reverse complement.
ATTGCGCCACCGGAGGAGACGGCCGAACCGCCGCGAGAGTGGAGCGCCGTTGTCCTGGACCTGTGCTCCGGCAGCGGGTATTCGACGGCCGGCGCCGCCGAAAGCCACGGGCCGGACACGCTCGTGGTTGGAATCGATCGCAGTGAAGATGCTATAATGCGTGCTCACCGGCGGATGCAGGAGCTCGACATCACCAATACCGCCTTTGTGGTCGCCGATGTGACAAAGCTGCCGTTTGCCGATGACGCGGTGGACGACCTGACCGGAGTGGATGAGCTTGACCGGCAGCTTTCAGGCGACGATATCGGCCGGGGGCGTGCAGAAGTTGATCGCGTATCTGGATATCAGCAATGGGAGGATACTTCAATGACGACTGAACAACCACAGGCTGAACAGGGAAGTGGACTTGCGGCTCTGCGGGCAAATAACCCCGACATTCGAGCGGCGGCGCTGGTGACCGAAGACGGCTTTGCCGTGGAGGCTGATTGCGGGCCTGACGTGGATGAGGAGAGTCTGGCAGCCCTGGCGGCTGACCTGCTTTCTCGGGCCTCGCGCAGCAGCCAAGAGTTCGACAACGGCCAGCTCAATGAGCTGTACGCACGCGGCCCACAGGGATATCTTATCGTCGAAAGAGCCGGTGAGGGGCAGGTCCTGGCCTGCCTGGCCTCTGCAGAAGCCACCATCGGCCTGCTTCTGAGGGATGTCAGAGAG